>DATGGJ010000504.1:0-5143 GCA_035308585.1 Terriglobales bacterium | reverse complement strand
CCTTGATGCGTTAGAGCGACTCTATACTGGAGAAACGCTAGGCCCTTCGACTTGGACGCCGCATTTGCATGGCGCGTCCTCGCTCAGGATGACAGTGCCGGAAACTCTCAGGCGATCAACACTCACTCCCAACTAACTCAGGACTTACGGGCGCCAGCGGTGCGAGTTTAGGTTGCGTGACAGCATCAATTTGAGCGTGACCTTGTCAGACCCTGCCGTCAAACCGAAGCCAATGCCGGCTTCGACATTGATCCCGAGAATCTTAGGACTGGAGTGATCCGTGACAACCCAGAGTTCGTGAAACTGCTGATGGAGTGGGACAAAGTCGTGGAGCGCGCCGAATCCGTCGTATTCTTCGACCGCGAATGCCCAGTTGTCATTCAGGTTGTAAGCGACTCGGCCGGCGGGATTGTACTGCAGGTTTCCAAAGCCTCCCCTATAGTCCGTGTCGAGAATAGGGTTGTAAATTAAATCCACCGGATGCAAGTGCAGCCCTACGATCGGCCTGATCTCGGAGGTGATGGTTCTGTCTTCCCAGTAACTGGCATTGACGCTGAACTCAAAATTGGCTCCGTAAAACAATTTGTGATCGTGAGCGTGCGGCCGGACAAACAGTTCGCGAAGTTTGAAACCGTTGATCGTCGCTCCCTGGCCGGTCGAGTAAATGGTGTATACGGGAAGATAAAGGCCCTGCTCAAACCACGGGGTAACGCCGTAGGCCCATTCCGCCGTTCCATTGAACGAGTGATCGGCGATTATGGCGCCAGAGAAGACTGGGGTGGTCCGCCCGAGAGGCGTGAAGTTGCTGTGGATCATCAGGTTGAAGATGCCTGGCGGTTCGATTTCCGCATCGTAGACCTGAATCTCATCGGTTTGCGCATGAACTGGGGGGGTGCAGAGGAAAACTGTCATCAACAGGGCAAGCGCGTATTTATCCAGGTAAGGCACCTTCCAAACCTGCAGGATCGTTCTCATTCTTGGCCGTGGTACCCCTCAACGAGTCGGAACAGGATACTACGAACTGCTCAACGAGCCGGGGCGGCGTCCGGCCGCAGCAGCAACTGCTCCGCGGGGGAGAACGCGCGCTCGCGAATGAGCGTGGTGCTGATCAGGCAGGTCAGCCCGGAGGCGGCGAAGATCATGGCGATCACCACGAACTGGTAAACCGCGGCATAGAGCGGCGGCGAACCGGAGAGCACCATGCCCGCCATCAGCCCGGGAATCCACACTATGCCCAGGGAGCGCAGGTTATCAATGGCGGGAATCAAGCTGGCCTGATAGGCGGCCTGCACGTAAGGAGCGACGGTTTCCTCAGGCGCAGCGCCCAGCGCCAGAGCGGCCTCGACGTGGCCCACGTGGGCGTGCACATCCGAGCGGAATCGGTCCAGCGCCAGGCCGTTGGTGTTCATGGCATTGGCGATGAGCATGCTTCCCACCGGCACCAGAGCGGTGATGGCGGTATCAATGGCGCCGGCGAAGGTCATGAGGGCGATCACGCTGCCGGCGCCGGCGGCGATGGCGTAAAGCGAAACCCGGAAGGCGCCGGGAATCCGTTTGGCGCGGCGGGCGGAGGTGGCGGCCGCGGCTACCGTCATGGCCGCCAAAATGAAGACGCTCGTCCAGCGCGGGCCACGCAGCATCAACACCAGGATGGAGCCCACAATCGTGATCTGGGCCAGGCCGCGCACCAGCGCGACCAGCGTTTCCCGCTCCAGGTGAATGTGGCGGCGCCGGGCCAGCAGCATGACCGCAATCGCCGCCAGCGCCGCCACCCCCGCCTGCGCCAATCCCAGAATGAGCTGGCTCTTAAACAGTCCGTTCAGCACCGAGCACCTCCTGCAGCGAGCCGATGCGGCTCAGTTTTCCGCTTTCGATCACCATCACGCGCTGCGCCACCCGAGCGGCCTGCGCGGTGTCGTGGGTCACGATCAGGCAGGTGAGGCGGCGCGCCTCGACAATCTCCCGCACCAGGGCCTCGATTTCGCGCTTGGCGACGTCGTCGAGCGCGGAAGTGGGTTCGTCCAGCAGCAAGACTTCCGGGCTGTTCGCCAGGCAGCGGGCGAAGGCCACCCGCTGCGCTTCGCCGCCGGAAAGATTGGCTACATTGCGGGTGGCGAAACCGGGCAGCGCCACCTGTTCCAAGAGGAGGGCGATGGCTTCATCGTCCAGTGTTTCCCCATGCTGCCGCGGGCCAAAGCGGATGTTCTCCGCCACCGTGCCGGGGAACAGGAAAGGGGTTTGCATTACCATGCCCAGGCGGCGGCGGAGGACCCGGGGAGGAATTTCGCGGTAATCGCGCCCATCTACGTAGGAGGTGCCTCCGGTGGGTTCATCCAACCGGTTAAGCAGCCGCAGGAAGGACGACTTGCCCGCGCCGCTCGGGCCCACAATGGCCAGCACGTCGCCTCGCGGTACTTCGATGGAAATGTCGTCCACGATGCGTCGCCCGTCCACGGCACGGGTCAAGTGCTCAGTGCGGAGAATGGAAGCGGAGGCTGCCATCGAGGTGAAGTGCATTCGATGCTACAGGAAAAAAGTGACGGAGAGAATTGAAGCGGTCGGTTATCTAAAGCGCAGGTCGCCCATCAGCTGCCGCGAGGTTTAGGCCCGCTTCCTTGACCGTGCCATGGCCTCGCGGGCCTCGCGGTCGGCGGTGCGGCGGCGTTCGGTTTCACGCTTGTCCCACAACTGTTTGCCCTTGGCCAGCGCAAGTTCCACCTTAACCCGTCCATTCTTGAAGTACATGCGGGTGGGGATCAGGGTGAGGCCGCGTTGTTGGGTTTTTCCTATAAGCTTTCGCACTTCTTCCTTGTGCACCAGCAACTTACGAGTGCGCAAAGGCTCGTGGTTGAAGATGTTTCCGTGCTCGTAAGGGCCAATATGGGCGTTCAGAAGCCACAATTCGCCGTCCTTGATCAGGCCGTAGGCATCTTTCAGGTTGGCCCGGCCGGCACGGACGGACTTCACTTCGGTGCCGGTAAGAGCGATTCCGGTCTCAAATTTCTCCAAAAGGAAGTAATTGTGGCTGGCGGCGCGGTTCACCGAGGCGTCACGCTGGCCCGCGGCGGTGGGGTCGCGGCGGGGATTCTTTTCCGGTTGGGAACGCGTCGGATGTGCAGGCTGGCGAGGCATTTAGCACCAACGGCATAGTACCAAAAGCCGCACCCACCCCAAACTCGGTAATTGCCGGAGCCTGCTTTTTACGATGCTATAATTCCATTTCCTCATGCAAAAAAGCTCTTTCCGTTCGATCTCTTAGAAGAGGAGAGGCTTGCCGCATGTGCGCCACAGGTCGAATCTGCTTGGGAGCATCTTGATGCACAAATTGACCCGGTGGTCCGGGCTGTTGCTGCTGGTTGCGGCGGTCAGCCTCCCCGCCTTCGCCGATAAGGCAAAGACCCTTTACAACCAAGGCAAAGAGGCAGAAGCACGACAGGACTACGTGCAGGCCTACCAGGATTACCGCCAGGCCTACACCCTGAAGCCCAACGATCTCTACTACCGAACCGCGTATGAGCGTTTGCGGTTCCTGGCGGCAGCCACCAAGGTTCACCAGGGTCAGTTGCTGCGCCAGGCGGGCCAGTTGCAGGTGGCGCTGAAGATGTTCGAGGAAGCGGCGGCCATTGATCCTTCGAGTTTTATTGCCACCCAGGAGATCAAACGCACCCAGGAGATGATCCAGCAGGCGCAGGCGGCGGGGAAGGAAGTGCCGCCCCCGGCCCCGCAAGGTCCACTGGGCAAGATGCTGCAGGAAGCGGGCGGGCCGGTTGAACTGGCGCCCATCTCCAACACTCCCATCACGCTCAAGATGACGGAGGACAGCAAGGTCGCCTATGAGACCGTAGGCAAGCTGGCCGGCATCAACGTGCTGTTTGATCCCGATTACACGTCGCGGCGCATCCACATCGAGTTGAACGGGGTGACGCTGCAGCAGGCGCTGGAGATAGTGGCCCTGGAGTCGAAGACCTTCTGGCGGCCGGTGACCCCCAACACGATTTTCGTGGCCGCCGACAATCCGGCCAAGCGCAAGGAACTGGAACAGAGCGTTATCAAGACTTTTTATCTTTCCAACCTGTCCGCTCCGACTGAGCTCCAGGACGTGGTGAATGCCATGCGCACCATCCTGGAAGTCAGCCGGATTCAGCAGCTGCCTTCGCAGAACGCCATCGTGGTGCGGGGCACGCCCGACCAGGTAGCGCTGGCGCAAAAGCTGATCGGCGATATTGACAAGGCCAAGCCAGAAGTTGTGGTGGACATCGCGGTGATGCAGGTGAATCGCGAAAAGGTCCGCACCCTGGGCATCAATCCCCCTACCAGCGCCACGGTTTCACTGCAGCCCAATCTGAATACCAGCACCAGCAACGCTAACGGTACGGGCACCGGCACGGGAACCGGCACCGGCACCGCCAGCGGCACAGGCAGCATCAGCCTGAACGCGCTGGGCAATCTGAACGCCACCGATTTCCAGGTGAATATCAGTTCGGCCACGGCCACGGCCTTGTACAGCGATAACGACAGCCGCATCCTGCAGCAGCCGGAGATCCGCGCCGTAGACGGCCAGAAAGCTTCGCTGAAGATCGGCGAGCGGGTGCCGGTGGCTACCGGTTCGTTCCAGCCGGGCATCGGAGGGGTGGGCATCAACCCCCTGGTGAATACGCAGTTCCAGTATCTGGATGTGGGCGTGAATATTGACGTCACACCGCACGTGCACTCCGACGGGTCGGTCACCCTGAAGGTGATGATGGACGTTTCCAACGTGGCCGGGAATAGCAACATCGGCGGCATCCAGCAGCCCATCATCGGGCAGCGCAAGATTGAGCACGAGATCCGGCTCAAGGAAGGCGAAGTCAACATGCTGGGCGGGATGTTCGAGCACGATGACGTGCGCAGCCTGAGTGGATATCCCTGGCTGGCGCAAATTCCGATCCTGCGTTACCTGTTCGGGCAGAGCAACGTGGACCGGCGCAACAGCGAGATCGTTTTTGTGCTGACCCCGCACATCGTGCGCGGCCAGTTCATCACGCCCATGAACGACCGCGTGATTGACGTGGGCACGGCGAATTCGATTGACCTGCGGCCGGCCAGCGCGACCATACCGGCGGCGCCGGGCCAGACCGCCCCCGCCCCGGCCGCGGCTCCGGCT
>DATGGJ010000503.1:0-5287 GCA_035308585.1 Terriglobales bacterium | reverse complement strand
CGATTTCTAGCCCTACTTTACGTCAGATGCGACCACGGGAACTGTGACGCAGGTTACGTGGGGGTGTGGCAGGAGTAACCCGTCCCAGAGCCAAAAGCCAAAAGACTTGGCCCCCTTTACTAACCACCCTGCCTTCGCTGGCTAACTACGGGAGTGCCGCTTAGGGCCTACCGAAATACCGCCCGGAACTTTGCATCTGCTGATTCTAAGAGGTGTTGAGGGCCGAAAAAAGCTTCCTCAATCCGGCCTTTCCAGCGCATGTAGATTAAGGGCTAGATTAAGGGCTGGGTGGTGGGGCCGCCAGATGTCAACCAACTGATTCCTGTTTGCTGATTTCCGACTCCTGCTAACCGACCTCTGCTTTTCTACCCGTTGCCCACGAACTCGCAGCACTGTTCCAGGTTGACGTCCCAGATGCAGTTTTCCGAGGGCAGGCTCTTGATGCCCACCTGGGAGCGCATGCCATCGCACGATTCCGAGATCCAGACCACGCGAAACTCGGCTTTGCGCCCGCTGTACTGCAGTTCCAGAATTTCGCCCATGCGCACGCGGTGCCGCATGCCGGTCAGTAGCGCGCCCTCGCTGCTCACGTTGCGCGCGGACACAATCTGGCTGAAGGCTTGGTCGTAGGCGTCAATACCCCAGACGCGAACCGGAAGAGCGGCTGTTACCCGTGGTTCCCGACGACGGTCCATGGTGACCCTGTGTTTCTGGGGGATGACAATGGACTTCTGGGGAGTGTTGCGAAAAAATGGTACCCTGCGCGCCGGGTACGGCCAAGTTACGCGCGAGAGCGGGTTTCGATTCCTTCGGTAACCGGAGGTAAAACGAAGCGGCGCCGCCACTTGCAGGCAGCGGCGACGGGGCGTCAGTCCAGGTCGGGAAGCGAGCAGGCGCCCGCCCCTCGCGGGTCGCCGCAGGTGCTGCAGGGCGCGCCCTCTGTTGCGGAAGCGGAACCACCCTTGCTGCTCACCGCAAATACGGAAAGCTGGGTCTCCAGTTTGCGGCCGCCGCAGCGCGGGCACTCCGGCTTTTGCGCGCCATACACCAGGGCTTCAAAGCGCTGGTTGCAGTCGCGGCATATGTATTCGAAGATGGGCATAAGCAACTCCAGCTATATTTTAAGGGGGAACGCGGGAAAATAATATATGGATGAAGCGCCGCAGCTCCTCCCCTCCGATTTGACCCCGCGCCCGCTGCCGGCTGAACCAGTGCGCCCCGGCGATCCCATTCCGAATGTGCCCTCCGCCCCTTTCCGCCCCCGGCGCGGCTTGCGCGGGCCGCACCGCCAGACTCTGGCCAGCCAGTTTCTGATCCGCCGCATTCACCTGCCGGCTGCGGAGAAGCGGCTGTTTCAGGTTGAGCCGGAAGTCCAGGTGCTGTGCCGCTGCCACTGGCAAAAGGAGCGGCGGCAGGCGCTCACTTTGCTCATTGTGCACGGTCTGGAAGGGTCCAGCGAATCGCAGTATGTTCTGGGCTCCACCGCCAAGGCGCTGGCCGCGGGCATGAACGTAGTGCGTATGAACATGCGCAATTGCGGCGGCACAGAAGCGCTGGGGCCCACTCTTTACCACTCCGGCCTTTCCGCCGATGTCGGCTTCATCGCGCGCGCTCTGTTGGCGGAGGAGAATCTGCCGCGCCTGGCCCTGCTGGGATTCTCCATGGGCGGCAACCTGGTTTTGAAGCTGGCCGGGGAGTGGGGCAGGGAAGCTCCGCCGCAGTTGCGTGCCGTGTGCGCGATCTCGCCGGCTGTGGACCTGGCTCCTTCCGCTGCCGCTCTGCATCGTCCGGGAAACTGGGTTTACGAGCAGTATTTTCTGTGGAACCTGCGGCGGCGTTTGCGGCGCAAGGCCCGCCTCTATCCCAACCGCTATGAGTTGCAGCGCCTGCGCCGGGTATGGACGCTGCGCCAGTTTGATGACCGCATCACCGCATACTACTGCGGCTTCGCCGGGGCCGAGGATTACTATGCCCGGGCCAGTGCCTCCCGCTCAGTCGAACGCATAGCGGTTCCGGCGCTGCTCATTCACTCCAGCGACGATCCCTTCATCCACATCCTTCCTGAAACCAAGGCCAGGCTGCAGGCCAATTCTCAGGTGCGCTACATCGAGACCGACCGTGGCGGTCACTGCGCCTTTCTGGCCGACCCCGATGGCTATGACGGCCGCTGGGCGGAGCGCACCGTGGTCGAGTTCCTGGCGCGCTTCTGAGCTCCCCCCAATTCGCGCTTCATATAGGATGGATTACGTGCAGGCCGAATTTTCCGTCGAACTGGGGGCCGACGATCCCACGCTGCAATTGCCCTGGTCCTCCTCTGACCCGCGCGTGCAGTACTATGACCTGCGCTCCCACCCCGAACTGCTGCCGCGCATTGTGGAGGCGGAGGATAATGAGCCCCTGGCGGGGTTTCTTGCCGCCATCAATTCCCCGCAATCCCTCCTGCAGACCGCAAAATGCGATACCTGGAGCACGCAACAAATGGATGCCGAGGACGAAGTATTCGGCGCGGAGGTGAAGTATGAGTCCTACATTGACCTGGCCCCGGTGATGGAGGGGCCGCGTTACTCCTTCGCTGAAATCGAGGATCTGGGCAAGAAAGTCGCGCGCCTGCTGCAGCGCGCTCCCGAGATTCCCGCCGCCGCCGATTTCGTGGTTCGCCGCTGTTATTACCGCGGCGAGTCGCAGCCTGATCCCGGGCGCGAGGGCTTTTACCTGACCTTCTATCTTTCCGGCTACGGCGAGAAGGAAGCGCAGGCGCAGGAGCGCTGGGGCATCGCGCTGCAACTGGTGGCCAATGCCCTGCTGCAGCTTTCCGCCGCGGAATCCGCGCGCCAATGACCCTCCTCCTCTGACCACAGCGAACGCGAAGTCCGCCGAGGAAGCCAGATCAACACCCAACCCGCGACATTCTTTGATTGCACTTGCTTCTGAATTCGGCGAGTTGCGCCCTTGCGCGTCCCGCGGTTTTCCTCAACCGTGGCACCTCTGTGCCATTTTGGTTTGATTAGGGAACGGTTATCTTGCAGTTCCCCAGGCAAAATGGAGGCGCGTGATGCAAATGTCGGCGGGTGATAAGGTTGCACGCGCCGGTGTATACCGCGTCCTGCACAAGGGCCACCGCCAGACTCACCTCTCCATCCTGCAGGCAGGTGAAGTGTTTCCTCGATGCCGGGTTTGCGGCGATGACGTCGGCTTCGAGTTCGCCCAGCCATTGAGCGAATCCGAAGAGGTCGAGCACATCGGCTATGATCGCGATTTTATGGATGCGGTTCTGGGCGGCGCCCGCGCCGGATCCTAGTCCGGGGTTTACGCGGGGCCGCGTTTCCGGATCAGGCGGGTAATTTGTTCGAGCAGAACGCGGGGATTCTCCCCTTTGGTCACGTAGGCATCCAGCAATCCGGCCGTATCCGGCGGGGGCTCAAAGTGGGCGGACAGCATAACCACCGGCACCTCTGGTTTAATGGCGCGCATCTTTTTTGCTACCGCTGCGCCGTTGGATCCGGGCATTTGATAATCGAGCACCACCAGATCCACCGAGCGAGCCGCCAACAATTCCAGGCCCGCGGCTCCATCACTGGCGGTCAGGACTTCATATCCCTCCCGCTCCAGAAGCAACCTGCGGACCTCTAGCGAAGTCGCCCGATCATCAACGCACAAGAGTAGCTTCCGAGACACAATGGACTTCCTGACCTGGACGCAAGCCGACCCGCGGTCCGTTTTGTCAAATACCCGCCCGAAGCAGCAGAGAGAGTTGGCGCATTATATGCAGAGCCGAGTGCAAAGCGGAATACTTCTCTCCGATATCAGGGGAATCGGGACAGGGTATAGGCGCAAAGCCTTAGAAGTGATGGCATACCGTCGCTTCTCAACCTAATCGACCGGAGCAATCGCCTATCATTACTGCTTGACAAACGCTCGACGGTGGCGGCGGGTCCGGCGTGCCGTTTGTGCTAGATTGACCGCAGGGGCGCGTAGCTCAATTGGACAGAGCATGGGATTTCTAATCCCAGGGTTGCAGGTTCGATCCCTGCCGCGCCTACCATCCGTAAGGAAGGGTTCTTCGCCGCGCTCAGGATTTCGGCTGTCCTCTTCCCCCGGTGCTTGACTTCGGCGACCCCTGCACCATGCCTCAAGATCGTTACCTCCTTCGGGCAACGTTCCCGCTGCCCAGTTGCATCTCTGACTCAAAATCGCGTCCCTCCTCACCACTTAACGCGGACTGATTGCCGCCCGCACTTCTGACGGAAATCAACCACGCAAACGGCGCCCCGCTTCGGCTGACGAATGGAACCTGAGTGACTGCCAGGGTGGAGCACCGTCCGCTATCCTTTCAGCGCATTCCTTCCCTTGATGGGTTGCGGGCGTTGTCCATCGCATTGGTATGCGCAGCTCATTTCGCCTACAGTTACCGTTTCCCCTTGCCCTACCATTCCATACTGGATAAGTACGCCCATTACGGAGTGCGGATCTTCTTCGTCATTTCCGGCTTCCTGATCACCACTCTTCTGATTTCGGAGCGAGAACGAACCGGCACCATCAACATTAAGCTGTTTTTTATTCGCCGCGCCTACCGCATCCTGCCCGTCGCCTACGTTTATCTCGTGGTGATAACCGGCGTCTTTCATAAGTCTCTTACACACCGCGATTTGGCGATTGCGTACGGCTACGCCTCGTCATACTTCGAAACCCGTCTGCCCTGGGTTTTGAGTCATCTCTGGTCGCTTTCTGTTGAGGAACAGTTCTATCTCATTTGGCCGTTAGCGTTGGCTTTCAGCTTCACCCTGGCGCGGCGTTTCGCTCTGCTTGCCATTGTCCTCGCCCCGCTATGCCATGTCCTTCTGGTTGCGCTTGGCTTGCGGCAAGAGGCGCCGTATTTTTTCCCTTCGGTCGCGGACTCGCTGGCGGCAGGCTGCCTTCTCGCCCTGTTTCAACCCCAGCTTCAGAGATATCGCGCTTTCTTTGTCTGGCGAGGGTTCCCATTCATCTGGACGCTGACGTTGTTCATCCCTTTTCTACACCGCTACACCCCTGCCGCTCTCAGATATTGGGGGTTCCCGCACTTGGCGTTGGCCTCCTCGGTGGCTTTCTTGTCGGTTTTTAACCTCGGGATGATTTTGTGCGTGCAAAATGCAATTGTCGTCCCCCCTCGTCTCCTGAATACCCGGGTCGTTGCCTGGATTGGCACCCTTAGCTACAGTTTGTATATCTGGCAAATGCCCTTTGCGGACCCGGATGCGCGATCGTGGGTTACCAGTTTTCCACAAAACCTCCTCTTTGCATTTCTGGC
>DATGGJ010000502.1:0-3666 GCA_035308585.1 Terriglobales bacterium | reverse complement strand
CTCTACAGACTCACAGAGGTATTTCCCAGACATGAGCTGTACGGCCTAGCCGACCAGATTCGTCGGGCCGCGGTTTCCGTGCCCAGCAATATTGCGGAAGGACAGGCACACTTCAGCAGGCCTGAGTTCAAAAGATATCTGCGTCACTCACTGGGCTCATTGGCCGAGATGGAAACACAAGTCACCATCGCAGAACGCCTCCACTACCTTTCCAAACCCCAGCTTGCCTCTGTTCTGCAGCGTATCCACGAGGTCGGTCGAATTATCAACGGTCTTGTTAACTCCCTCAGAGCACGTGAAGTGGCTTAACCACATACGCGATGCCGCTGCTGGGTACTGGGTACTAGGTACTGGGTACTGGGTACTAGGTACTAGGTACTTGCTCACCCTTCACGCCCAGCGCAACCATCACCGGCTCATCCGCCATGTGCAAAAACCATTTCTCCATCACCACATTTTTCACAAACCATTCCGTCCGCAATAACCTTCTTGCAATGCCCGCCACCATGGCCGGTGAAAGCCGCCGTCCCAGAGCGGTAACCCAGTCGCCCCGCGTGGGCCCGTAACGCGCCCGCAGCAGGTTGGGGTATGGCTGCAGCTTCTCCCGGCGGTAGTCCCCGGCAGCCTCCGCAATCACCCGGGCGGCCAGCAGTCCGGACTCGATCGCGGGCCGAATTCCTTCCCCGCTTTGCGAGTAAGCCAGCCCGGCGGCATCGCCAATCAAGACCACCCCGTCGTCCACCAGCTTGCGCGTGGTCTTGGAGTAAATCAGGTAGGCGTGGCCCAGAATGGAGGCCGGCAGCTCGAACGCCACCTTCCCGGTGCGCTTCAAGAACGCCAGAAACTCCTCCACATGTCCCGATAAGCTTCGACGGTCCAGCCGTCCCAGGCCGACGTTGAGCACATTTCCTTTGCGAAAGCACCAGCCGTAGCCGCGCATATCGGCACAAAAGTAGAGTTCCGGTATTTCCGGCTGGATGGAGCAGGCCGCCTGCTGGCGCGCATCCATCTCGAACTCCGCCTCCTGCGCCACGACGATTTCCTCGCTCCCCATCTTGGCGCCCAACTGCCTGGCCACCGGGCAAAAGTGACCGCCGGCGCCCACCACCAGCTTTGGGTTGATGTTCCCATTCACCACCCAGCCACCGACCCGCCGCGCCATGCTTTCGAATGCCACACCCTGTAGCACGCGCGCGCCACAGCGCTTCAGCAGGTAATCGTCAAACTCATAACGCCGGATGCCGTAGCTCACCGGCCGGCCGTAGTTGGTCTCAACCTCTGGATCGCCCATGCGGCTGGTGCGAAACCCGCAGATAGCCTGGAAGGAGCGGCCCAGGGCGTAGTCGGCGGGATCAAGCTGCAATTCGCTGACAATCTGCGGCGTAATCCAGCCGCCGCACACTTTGTCGCGAGGGAAGATCTGCTTGTCAATGATGAGCACATCCAGGCCCGAGCCGCGCAGCGCCCAGGCACACGATGAGCCCGCCGGCCCTCCCCCCACGATCAGCACATCACACTTTTGCATTAGTGCGCGCCCCCGGTTACCGGCGTAACATAGTCCGGGTCGAGCCAATATTCTCGCACAACTTATTTTTGCCTCGGCTACATCCGTTTTCCGGGCAGCGGCATCTCACGATTCCGGTTGCGCCTTTCCTCACGTTCTTGTCCGGAGCTCGGTCGTCAGGCGCCGCGCGCCGGGGCAGCACAACCCTTATAACAGCTGAAAGGAGCACGTCATGGCTCCCCTCATTGAAGCTGAACGCTGGTGCCAACACGTGGTCGCCCGCAGCCTGGTCACTCAGCGCGTTGTGGATTGCCATCGTCCCGCGGTTTCCATCTGCCCTGCTTGCGGCAACGGCTTGTGTGAAGACCACGAAGTCGTCTGCCACGAGTGTGGCGTAAGCTTGTGCACCCGCTGCGACCACGCTTGCCGCCGCCAGGCCCACGCCGCCTGACCAACTGCCGGGTACTGGACAGGGCCCCCGCCTCAGTCTGCCGCCTGCAGCCGGTCCCGTCGCTCCTCCTGCGGCTCATACATATACGCCCGCGTCCACGGAATCGCCTTGCACTCTGAGCCCGCGAACACCACCTGAAACAATTGCATGGTGCCGGTGTGAAACGCCGCCGCCGAACCTGCCAGGTACAGCCGCCACATGCGTACGAAGCGATCATCGAACAGGGCGGCCACCTGCTGCCTGGAGCGCTCAAAACGCTCCAGCCAGTGCTCCAGTGTGCGGGCGTAGTGCAGGCGCAGATTTTCCACATCGAGGACGGTAAAATTCCAAGGCTCAAACATCTCCATCATCTCGCGCAGGGTGGGCGGGTAAGCGCCGGGGAAGATGTGCTTGCGCAGCCAGGCGTTCAGTGGCCTCGGCCGGCTGCGCCCGATAAAGTGCAGCAATCCGCGCCCGCTGTCGCCCACGGTGCGATGGATCACCCGGCCCAACTCCCGATAGTGCTCCCGTCCCACGTGCTCCAGCATGCCCACGGAAATCAATGCGTCAAAGCGGCCGTGGATGTTGCGGTAGTCGTCCTCGATGAATTCCACACTGCCATCGAGCGCTTCCTGCCGCGCCCGCCAGCGCGCATACACGATCTGCTCATGCGAGATGTTAAAGGCCTTCACCTTCACCCCATACTGCCGCGCCATGTGCAGCGCCAGGCCGCCCCAGCCGCAGCCCGCTTCCACTATCCGCTCCCCGGGCTGCAGCCGCACTTTGCGGCACACGTGATCCATCTTGGCCACCTGCGCCTCTTCCAGCGTGGCTGCCGGCTCGGGAAAATACGCGCAGGTGTACAGCAGGTTGTGGTCCAGCCATAGCTGGTAAAACTGATTGCCGATGTCGTAATGGTGGTGGATGTTGTGCCGCGAGCCGCGCCGGCTGTTGCCCTGGGTAAGCTGCAGCCACAGCGAGGCCAGGCGGGGATACCAGGCGCGCTTCTCCTGGCTGAACATCGAGTGGTACACCGCGTCCAGCAGCGCAAGCAGGTCGCCTTCCACTTCCACCGAGCCCTCGGCGTAGGCTTCCCCAAAGGCGAGTTCCGGATCAAGAACAATACGGAGCAGCGTTGCCCGGTCGCGGATGACCAATTTAGCGACCGGCGCCGCCTCGGCCGGCCCCACTTCCGGCCCGCCTTGCAGCGCCATTGCCACTGGCGGTCTCCCGGCCGCGGCATACAGCTTTTTCAGCACCCACCGTTCCACAGAGGAGGACATGCCCGCCTGAGCCATGGCTTCTCCTTTGCACCGGTTGCACCGGCGAAGGTGAAAGCTTAGTCGTTTCGCGGGCGCGCGTAAATCCCCGGCCCGGCAAATGGCCTTGTCACCATTTTCATTGCTGCCTGGGTAACCGGCGACTCCTGATTCTCGCTTTAATGGTTCACTTATCCTTTGGAGTATGCTTTTATGCTTTTCACGAATCTTTACGAGGAGCCTCCATGCCGCTCTCCCGCCGTGGATTTCTGCGTTCCGCAACTCTCGCTGCCGCCGCATCGGCCGTTCTGGAACTGCCCACCCTGGCAGTTCCCCTGCAGGTGGAGGCCGCGCACCGCGGAGACATTCCCCCCGACGCCATCAAGCTCAGCAACAACGAGAATGCTTACGGGCCTTCGCCCAGGAGCCTGGCGGCCATGCAGATGGCAGTGGCGGAAGGCAATCGCTACCCC
>DATGGJ010000501.1:0-24380 GCA_035308585.1 Terriglobales bacterium | reverse complement strand
TCCATGAAGTCCACCATGATGTTATCGCCGCTGCTGCTCACCTGCATGGTGGAGCGCGCAGGCCAGCTGTTCCCCAGCGTGGAAATTGTCTCCGCCCGGCCCAATGGCTCGGTCCACCGCTGTACCTACCGCGACCTGCACCGGCGCTCGCGGCAACTCTCGGCCGCCCTGCAGCGCGCCAATATCGCCCGCGGGGATCGCGTCGCCACCCTGATGTGGAACGAGAGCGAGCACCTCGAAGTTTACTTCGGCGTCCCTGCGGTGGGCGCTGTGGTGCACACGTTGAACCTGCGCCTGCATCCGGACGAAATCGCCTACATCGTCAACCACGCCCAGGACCGCTTTCTGATTGTTGACGAGGTGCTGCTCGATGTTTTCGAGCAATTTCGGCCCCACGTAAAGCTCGAGCGCGTGTTCGTGGTGGACCACGGCAGCGGTCAACCGCTGCCGTCAGGCTGCGAATCCTATGACAGTTTTTTGGCTGAGGGCGGCGGCCAGCCCCGCTACCCCGACTTGGCCGAGGATGAGGCCGCCGCCATGTGTTACACCTCCGGCACCACCGGCAGCCCCAAGGGCGTGGTCTATTCCCATCGCGCCCTGGCCCTGCATTCTCTTTCTATTTCCCTGCCCGACCAGCTGAACATCAGCTGCCACGATACGGTTTTGCCCGCCATGTCCATGTTCCACGCCAACGCCTGGGGATTCCCCTATGCCGCCACCATGAACGGCTGCAAGATGGTTTTGCCTGGACGCAACCTGCAGCCGGAAGCTCTGCTCGACCTGCTGCAGAACGAGCGCGTAACGCTGACCGGCGGCGTGCCTACCATCTGGCTGGCGGTGCTGCACGCGCTCGATTGCCAACCCGGGCGCTGGAAACTGGCTCCCGGCCTGCGCATTGTGGTGGCGGGCTCGGCTGCGCCGGAATCCATGTTCCGCCGTTTCGACAAGCTGGGCCTACGCGTGATTCAGCCCTGGGGCATGACCGAAACTACCCCCCTGGCCACCGTCTGCAACCTCAAGCCGCACATGAAGGATTGGCCGGAAGACGAACGCTACGCGCTGCGCGCCAAGCAGGGGGTGCCCTCGCCTTTCATCGAAGTCCGCTCCGTCGGCGACGAAGGGGAAGTTCCCTGGGACGGGCAAACTGCAGGCGAACTCCAGGTGCGCGGGCCTTGGGTGGCAAGCAGCTACTATCGGCTCGACCAGAGCGACAAGTGGACGAGCGACGGCTGGCTGCGTACCGGCGACGTGGCCACCATTGACGCCGAAGGTTATGTGAAACTTACCGACCGGGTGAAGGACCTGATCAAGTCGGGCGGAGAGTGGATCAGCTCGGTGGACCTGGAGAATGCCCTGGTAGCTCATGAATCCGTGAAGGAAGCGGCGGTGATTGCGGTTCCGCACGACAAATGGCAGGAGCGTCCGCTGGCGGTGGTGGTACTGAAAGATGGCTCGAAGGTGGATGCTTGCGAACTGCGCGCCTTCCTGGAGCAGCGCTTCGCCCGCTGGCAGGTGCCGGACGCCTTTGTCTTCGTCAGCGAGTTACCACACACCTCCACGGGAAAGCTGCTCAAGAGCAAGCTGCGGCAGGAGTTTCAAAGCTGGCGATGGGAACAGCAGTCGCAGCCTGCCGCGAAGGGCGCGTAGCGGGAAGCGCATTCATTTCGCGAATAACCGGGCCAGCATTCCTTTGCCTTTAGCGGCGGGCAGGTTCAGCTGGGCGAGCAGGGGCGCAACTTCATTTTCCGCCAGCGGCTTAGCGTCCTGGCGCAGCCGGATCATTTCCTGAAACGCGGTGAAACGGTCGAGGCAGTTGAAGCAGTCGCGGATATGCTCCTCGGCCAGCTCCCGCTCCCGCCAGCTGATCTGGCCATTGATGATGTTGTTGAAAGTCTTGAGCGCGACGCACTGTTCGGAACCGGCCTTCTCCGCCTCCTGCATCAGCGCCCGGGCGGAAATGCTGAAAGCGTCTGGCGTGGTTGCGGGCAGCAATTGCTTGAGCCGCTGATCGGCGATCCGCTTCACCTCTTCCGCGGTGGTATCGGCGTCCCGCATCATGCGCGCGATTTGCGGCGCCGTGTAGCCCTTGATGAACAGCCACAACATCTGACGTTCTGTAACCGGCAGGTCATTCATGATCTCCCGCACCTGGTCGAGGGAAAGTTGGGGGACCGGTACGCGCGCCGCCTCCCGGCCATAGGCAAAAACCAGCTGGCGGAAGGCCATCAGGAACTCGCGTTCGTTGCTGAAGGAGACATTTCGGAACCATTCGTTGTCGTTGGCGCGGGCGCGCTGCAGCACCGCCGCAATGTGGGTATTCATTTCCGGCACCAGGGTGGGGAAATACTGCTGCAGGAGGGTTCTCGTCAGCGGAGCATAGTCGCGTACAAACTCGCTCCAGCCCTCGCGTTCGCCGCGGGAGCACTCCGCTTTCATGAGGAAAACAGTTCGAATGGACATGTGTGAAGAAAGGCCGGCCGCAGACTTCAGCCACGACACTACAGGATACTAGAACCAACCCGCCAGCTATTCCGCGGGCGCGTGCACGCGCGCGGCGTCGAGCGTGAGCGGGCGCTGCATAATCATTTCAATGCTGGTGCCGGGCAGCAGGCGTACGTCGGGACCACGGCTCAGCATGGCGATGGCCAGGCCGGCGGCTCCCCCAACACCGCCGCCAATAAGGGCGCCCTTGCCCGTGCCGCTACTGGCCGCGCCGATTATGGCGCCCGTGGCCGCTGTGCCGGCAGCCGTTTTCACCTTCTCGCCCTTGTTCCCTTCTCCCTGGATGGTCCCTTCCTGTCCTTTAACTTTTTCATGCTCGGCCCCGGGTACGTTTTCCACGCCCGCGGGCATCACCACCGTGTAGCCATTGGGGAATACCAGGCTGGTGAAGTGCATGAGGATTTCCGCTTTGCCTTTGACCCGGCCGGGGCGGTGCACGCGGTCAATTACACCCTGCACGTAGGTTCCGGCAGGTATGACCATGCGTCCCGCGATGGTCACCGGAAAGCTGGTAGAGGCATAGACGGGATCGCCCTGGCGCGCGTTCTTGGTTGAGATCGCCTGCACTAAAGAGAGCGGAATCCTGGTGCCAGCCGGAATCATCAGCTTGCTTGCCGGGTGCTCGCTGGCGGTTGCCTCCGGTTGGGCGGCCGGCTTGCTGTTATCGGCCCTCTGGGGATTTGCCTGGCCCCAGCCCAGCCCAGCGCAAAGCAAAAAAAACGTAAGGAAACGCACAAACACCTCCGCCCGTTCGCCTTCAGTATAGAACCCAAATGGTCGGGAAAGTAACGCTTCCGGCCAGCGTTTCTTACTTTGGGACGGCCCGAAGCGTGCATTTTCTAAGCTGGTTGAGTCCATTCGGTTTCCAGCTTTGGGGGCCGTACCAGGGTCTGCATAACCACGCAATATTGTTCCGTCTTTTCGCGCAGGGCCTGCAGTTGTTCCGCCGTGGCCTGGGGAGCGCGCACATCAAAATGAAGGGCGATGCGGTCGAAGCCTACGGGGACATCCCGGGAAATGCCGAGGGTGCCCCGCAGGTCAAGATCGCCCTCGACGGAAACCTGGATGCCATCCGTAGCAATTCCCATGGCAGCGGCCACCATCTGGCAGGTGATCTGGGCGCAGGCTGCCAGGGCGCCCAGCAGCAGGTCGCCGGAGCAGGCGGCTGTTCCGCTGCCGCCAACCCCTTTGTGGGCCTCCGCCCCGTAAATGGCGCGCCCGATATCCACCGAGCACGCCAGCGGGGTCTCGGTCTGGCCGCCCTTGGCCCGCAGGGTAATGCGGGAAGCGTTGGGGTCCTGGCGGTACTGTTCTTTCAAAGGCCGCTGCCGCGCTCGAACATCCATCTCTTTTTTCTCCTGGTTTTTGCTATGCTTTGGCCATCGTAGTGTGTGGGGCTACTGAAGCACCAGCATCTGTCCTGTTTTCATTTGCTGACATGGGCACGGGGCGCAGATAGCGCGGGCCTAGTGGCGCCCGAATCTCGCCGGCAGGCAGCAACTGGAGACCCGCGAACAGCATAAACGAAGGAGCGGCGTGCGCCAACGCCCGGGGAAGTGGAACCGCCCGATGATCTCATGACGCTCTCGTCCGGCACGCGATTCGGAAACTATGAGATTCTCTACGCCCTCGGGGCCGGCGGCATGGGCGAAGTGTACTGCGCGCGCGACTGCCGCCTGGGCCGCCAGGTCGCCATAAAGACCATGTCCGGCCAGTTTGCCCCCAGCCAGGAGCACCTGCAGCGCTTCGAGCGTGAGGCGCGCTCCGCCTCCGCCCTCAACCACCCCAACATCGTCACCATCTTCGAACTGGGACAGGTTGACGGCACCTACTACATCGCCATGGAACTGGTGCAGGGAGTGCTCCTGCGCGAGCTGATGGCGCGCGGAACCATGCCGCTGCGCAAGGTGATGCACATCGCCACCCAGATTGCCGAAGGGTTGGCTAAAGCGCACGAGTTCGGGGTGGTGCACCGCGACCTGAAGCCTGAGAACCTGATGGTTTCACAGGATGACCTGATGAAGATACTGGACTTCGGGCTGGCCAAACTCGTCAACTCGAAGGACGGCATCAGCGACACTCTCACGCAAACCATTCCCGGCACGGTGATGGGAACCGCGGGGTATATGTCGCCGGAGCAGGCTAACGGGGAGGCACTCGACTTTCGCTCCGATCAGTTTTCCTTTGGCTCGGTGCTTTACGAGATGGTGACCGGGCAGCCGCCGTTTCGTAGGGCTACCGCCGCGGAAACCATGGTGGCTATTCTGCGCGAGGAGCCCGCGCCCGCAGCCGCGCTCAACCCGCAGGCTCCCGCGCCGCTATGCTGGCTGCTGGAGCGCTGCCTGGCCAAGAAGCCGGAGGGACGCTATGCCTCCACCCTCGATCTGGCCAGGGACCTGGCGGCCATCCGCGACCGCGTGGGCGACACGGCTGCCAAGGAAGCGGTTATTCGTCCCAGCAATCTTCCCGCCCAGCGCACCACCTTTGTGGGCCGCGAAGCGGAAATAGAAGCGGCGCAGCAACTGTTGCTTCAGCCGGAAGCGCAGCTCATTACGCTGACCGGACCGGCGGGTATCGGCAAAACACGCCTCGCCCTGAAGGTGGCCGGCAGCGCGCTCGATCACTTTCCGGGCGGCGTTTTCTTTGTGCCCCTGGCGCCGGTGAGCGATCCCGGGCTGCTGCCCGCAATCATCGCCCAAATAATGGGACTGCGCGGCGGCGGAGGTCAGGCACCGGTTGAGCTCCTCAAAGAGTATCTGCAGGCTCCCTCGCGTTTGCTCACGCTTCTGGTGATGGACAACTTTGAGCATCTGATGTCGGCGGCTGAGCTGGTTGCCGAGCTGCTCACGGCAGGCAGCAAGCTCAAGGTTATGGTGACCAGCCGTGCCCCGCTGCACATTTACGGCGAAAATGAATTTCCGGTGCCCCCGCTTCCCTTGCCCAGTTCCACGGACAAGGCTTCCCCGGAGGAGCTGTCACAATCCCCGGCGGTGAAGTTGTTTCTGCAGCGAGCCACAGCGGTCAAGCCCGATTTCAAACTGGGCAAAGACAATGCCCAGGCAGTGGCCAGAATCTGCGCCCGCCTGGATGGCCTTCCTCTCGCCATTGAACTGGCTGCGGCCCGCATCAAGCTGCTCCCACCCTCCACCCTGCAGAACCGGCTGGACAGCCGCTTGCGCCTGCTCACCGGCGGGGCCAGAGATCTTCCCTTGCGGCAGCAGACGCTTCGCGGAGCCATAGATTGGAGCTATGGCCTTCTGGATCCGGCCGAACAGAAGCTGTTCCGCCGAGCTTCCGTCTTCGTGAACGGATGCAGCCTGGAGGCGGTGGAGGCGGTGTGCGACACCAAAGGCGATCTGGGGATAGATGTGCTGGACGGCATGGCCTCGCTTGTAGATAAGAGCCTGGCCCAGCAGATCAATGTGGCGAGTAGCGAATCTCGTTTTGTGATGCTGGAGACGATCCGCGAGTACGGACTGGAGTGCCTGGCCTCCAGCGGCGAGGAAGAACCCACCCGGCGCGCCCACGCCGCCTACTGCCTGGTCCTGGCCGAGGAGCAAGCGTCAAATGTGGCGCAGGCCGCGGAGGCCGCCTCTTTCGACCTGCTGGAGTCCGAACATGACAACTGCCGCTCCGCGCTGGATTGGCTCATCCGCGCGCAAAACGCGGAGTGGGGCCTGCGGTTGGCGGCCGCGCTTTTCGGATTCTGGGAGACCCGCGACCACCTCACCGAGGGCCGGGAGCGGCTGGCAAAAGTTCTGCAGTTACCAGGAGCAGCGGCGCGCACCAACGCGCGCGCGCGCGCCTTGTTCGCGGCCGGCGTGCTGGCGGGCGATCAGGGCGACTACGCATCTTCGACCGCTCTTTTTGAGGAGAGCCTGGCCATAGCGCGCCATCTGAATGACAAATGGGGCACGGCCATCGCCCTGAATGCGCTGGCGGTGACTGCGGCCAACCGCGGCGACCTGGCCGCCGCGCGCGCGCTCGCGGAGCAGAACGTGGCGGCGTGGAAAAAACTTGGCGACCGCGCCGGCGTGGGACGTTCCCTCAGCAACCTGGCTAACGTGGTGAAGTCGCAGGGAGACTACAGCCAGGCCCATTCCCTTTACCAGGAATGTTTCTCCATTTTTCGCGAACTGAATGATCGGGGTGGGATGGCGCGCGCCCTCAACAATCAGGGAGACATAGCGCGCGACCAGGGGGAGGGGGCGGAGGCAGCCAGGCTCTACAGCGAAAGTCTTTCGATGTTCCGCGAAATGGACGACCGGTGGGGCATTGCCGGGTGCCTGGCGGATTTGGGAACCCTGGCTTGCGAGCAAGGCGACCACCCCGGCTCGCACTCGCTGTTTGCCAAGAGCATGACCATTTTCCAGGAATTGGGGCACAAACGCGGAATCGCGCGGCTGCTCGAGTGTCTCGCATGCTCCGCCGCTCGACAGGGTGAGGCCGAGCGCTCCTTGCGCCTGGCGGGAGCAGCCGCGGCGCTGCGCCGCAATCTGGGCGCGCCGCTGCACCCGGCCGAGCAGGCCCGGCTGGATAAACGCCTGGATTGTGCCCGTCAGGCTCTGGCGGATACGGCGGCGGCTACGGCCTGGATGGAAGGATGGGCAATGCCGGTGGACAAAGCTGTCCAGGAAGCGCTTGCCTTCCCTGGCCAATAAGGGGAACCGCTATTCCGCGGTGGTGGCGTCAATGAGACGCCGGACCGCCGAAACCCGATTGGCAGCAAATCCTGCTCTCTTGGCATGGTCGCGGATAGTGGCTTCATCCGGGGCCAGGTAGACGCAGTAAATTTTGTCCCCAGTGACGTAGCTGTGCAGCCACTGAATCTCCGGACCCATGTCCTTTAGGACGCTCATGGATTTTCGGGAAATGGCCTGGATTTCCGCATCCGACAGATTGCCAATTCCCGGCACTTCTCGCTCGATTACAAATTTGGGCATGAACACCCACCTCTCTTACCCGGGCCGCGAAGCTCGGCCCAGGGCACAGGCCCTGGGCCAAGCAGACCATAATCTAGCATGGCGAGCAAGGCAATTCGAGCGCGCTTCCTAACTGGCTGGCCGGATGTTCTGGTTCACGCGGAACAGATTGTCCGGGTCATACTTCTTCTTGATGGCGGCCAGTCGTTTGTAATTGCCGCGATAGGTGGCCTCCACCCGTTCCTGGCCTTCCTCCATCATGAAGTTGACGTAAGCGCCCCCTGCGGAATAGGGATGCAGCGCGTCCCAATAAGCCTTCGCCCAGTCGGCAATCTTCTTGCCGTTAGCCGGATCAGGATCCACACCCACGATAACCTCCGTCCAGTTGGCCTTGCGATAGCTGAAGGGAGTGTCATTCGGGCTCACCCGGTGGACCGCGCCGTCAATGGGGTACAGGTGCATAGTGGACTGCGGCGAGGGGAGTTGCGAGCCGAATTTCACGTGCAAGGCTATGGCTTCGTCGCTCAGTTCGTTGACGAAGTCCGCGCGCCAGTACCATTGCATGCCCGGGGGGAACAGCGGATCGAAGAAGCTCTGCAGCACCGGAAAAGGCATGGTCCCGACGTGATCGAAGGCGGGCGTGCCAAACTGACGCATGGGCTTCAGGTTCCGTTCGGCATCGGCCGCGGACCCAGTACAACACCACACGATGCCGCATACCTTCTGCAGGTGAAGGTGGGCGGGAAACAGCGGGACCGGCGGGACGGTGAGAAAAGCAAACCAGCCGTTGACCTCCTCCGGCGCCTCCAAAATAAATTTTCGGTACTGGCGCATGACGTCGGCCGCCTGCTCCAGCGGCCAGAGGGTCGGCCCCGCGTACACCATGCTCACGGGACTAAGGCGGAACAGAAACGACGTAACCACGCCGAAATTACCGCCGCCGCCGCGCACCGCCCAGAAGAGATCGGCATTCTCCTCCGAACTGGCGGTTACCAGGCGGCCATCGGCCAGCACCATGTCCACGGCGAGGAGATTATCAATAGTCAGACCATATTTGCGGCTGAGGTAGCCAATGCCGCCACCCAAGGTCAGGCCGCCGACCCCGGTGGTGGAAATAAAGCCGGTGGGCGTGGCCATGCCGAAAGGATGGGTGGCGTGGTCCACGTCGCCCCACACGCAGCCGCCCTGCACGCGCACCGTCTTGTTGGCCGGATCCACGCGCACTCCGCGCATGCGGCAGAGGTCGATCACCAGGCCATCATCGCAGGTGCCAAGGCCGGCTCCGTTGTGTCCTCCGCCGCGAATGGCCAGCAACAAATCCTGTTCGCGCGCGAAGTTGACGGCGGCAATCACGTCGGCCTCATCCACGCTGCGTACAATCAGCCGCGGATAACGGTCAATCATGCCGTTGTAAACCTTGCGCGCCTGCTCATATTTCTCATCATCAGGCTGGATCAAGTCGCCGCGCAGTTGCGCGCGCAGCGCCGTGATGGCGCTCTCTTCAACCACATTCTCCATTGCTCTTTTTGGTACCGGCATGGTTCGAGGTCCTCCTCCCTCATGAAGCGGTAGAATTTGGCTAAGCCGAATGGGGCCCGTGCTGGGGAAATTTCAGGCTTCGCTTCCTGAATCTGGGAAGGCTGCAGCGGACAAAGCAGTAAGACAGACTCCTTCACTGACATGTCAGCACTGCAGGATTGCCCACATCCTTACCCCCGAGCGGTAAGGTTTGGATAATTATAGTACCGGCTGGGCTGTGCACAAATCGGAGTGGATGCCAGTGCCTTCCCCTGAATTCACTGGCTCCAGCTGAACCGTTCCGGGCTCGGCCGGCTCAGAGCCCGCCAGGGTCAGGGCTTGCCGCTCGGCATGCCCGGGGGAGGCTGCAGACCGGCGGGCGACCAGGTGTTCACAATCAGCTTAGCCATGCGGGCGATCAGCAACTCGGCTTCGTTGTCTGCCGTCCAGGTCTGGTCCTTGTTGTCGTACGTGAAGGCGGAAATCACGATGGGACCGGCTTTGCTGTAGACCAGCGCCACGTCGTTGCGCACGTCGTCCAATTCGCCGACCTTATCCGCGATGGCGGAACCTTGGTCGGAGGTGTCCAAGGTCTCCAGGTAATGTGGAATCATGTTGCGGTACTGCTGGTTGCGCATGATCTCGATCATCCGCCGGCATAACCCCGGATCGTGGATGCCGTTCCAGTTGGCGGGGGCATGCGCCGGCGGCTTGGCGCCGGTGGCGCAGCCTTCGATGCTCTCCATTACCGCCGCCATCTCCCGCGCCGTGGTCTTGCCCAGGCCGAACTTCGCCTGCTCCGGCGGCATGGGGCCCTCCGCCGGCTTGAATACCTTCTTGTACAGGTAGGTATCCTTCAGCCCCATGGCCTTCGCGCGGCGGTTCACCTCGGGAATGCCAATGTAATCAATCACCATGTTGGTGGCGGTGTTGTCGCTCAGGTCCATCATGAGCACCACCGCATCGTAAAGAGTCAGCTCCAGGCCGGGCTGCAGCTGGGTCAGAATGCCGGAGCCGGGCACCTGATTTTCTTTGGTCAGCACCAGCTTGTCTTGCAGGCTGCGCTTCCCTGCCGCCACCTCGGCGAAGGTCTCCACCATGATGGGCAGCTTGATGACGGACGCGGTTTGCACCGGCCGATCGGGGTCAATGGCCACCGTGTCACCAGTCTGCATGTTGATGGCGTACAGGCCGACCTTGCCATGGAAATGCGCCGCCATCTTGTCGAGCTGCTTCTGCAGATTGGCGGCCGGGGCGCTGCCGGCCAGCAGAACGAAAACCAGAAGTTGTTTCATATTCTCCTGTGTTGAAGAAGGGTCGCGCCCCTTGCCCAGACATTTATGTGTCGAAATGGGGCTCTTGCTTCAAGCGATGTGGCTGCCCCGCCCCTGCCGCCGCTCCCGCCAGACATTGCCCATGAACTGCGACTGCAGTTTTTGCGCGCACAGCTCGCCGCACACCGGCATCGCGCCTTCCTGCACGGCCACGTGGTCCTCCCAGGGACAGATAGAGAGTACGGGATATTGGCCGTCGCGGTAGGAGAGCCACATCAGCCACCACTGTTGCCCCTCGCGCCGGGGGGTGCCGCAGTTGGGGCCGGCACAGCGCTGCGCGGGATCTGCCTGCGACCGCTTGCTGGTTTCGCTCACCCCTGCCTCCTACTTGTAGATCAGATATTTTTGGCGCATTTCCTGAAATTTGCTGAGCTGCTCCTGCCAGTCCTGGGCGATGCGCCGCGGGTCCTCGCCGGCCACAATGGCGTCGAAGGCCGCTTTGTTGTTCAGCAGCTCCGGCATGCGGTGCATATCATAAGCTGTGCCGTAAAGTTTGTGCAGCGCCGAAGCCAGCTCCACGCCCATTTCGGGCGCGTCCAGCACGCTGCGGTCAAGCAGCACAATATTCACGCCATGGCAGAGCTGGTGGGCGTAAATGCTGGAGTCAGGCGTGAAATCCACGGGCACGAAACGCACACCCTGGATTTCCCGCCCGTTGAGATAATCGGCCAGCTCGCGCGCCTTGATCCAGGGCGCGCCCAGCAGCTCAAAGGGCGTGTCCGTGCCCCGCCCCACGGAAACGTTAGTTCCCTCCACCAGGCCCACGCCGGGGTAGAGCGTGGCTTCCGTCAGGCTGCGCAGGTTGGGCGAAGGGTTAATCCAGGTGAGAGAAGTGGAGTCGTACCAGTCGCCCCGCATCCAACCCTGCATGGGTACGACCGTCAGCTTGGCATGAATGTTGAGCTCGGAATTGAACATCTGCGCCAGCTCGCCCATGGTCATCCCATGCCGCACCGGCTCCTGAAAATAATTGACGAAGCTGGCCGTCCCCGGGTCGGATACCGGCCCTTGCACAATGGAGCCGGTAATGGGATTGGGCCGGTCCAGCACCACCACTTCAATGCCGGCCTTAGCCGCCGCCTCGAGAAAATAACCCATGCTGGTTTCGTAGGTGTAATAACGCGCGCCGGCGTTCTGCAGGTCGATAAAGACCGCGTCCAGGCCCTTGAGCACGTCCAGCGAGGGACGGCGCTGGGCATCGGTGGCGCCATAGACGCTGTACACCGGAATCTTGGTGGCCGCATCCACGGTGTTGCCGACGGCGGTGGTGTCCAGGGTGCCGGTGACGCCGTGTTCGGGGCTGAAAATGGCGACCAGCGAAACTCCCGGCGCCTTGGCCAGCACGTCAATGGTGCGCTGCCCCTGCGCGTCTACGCCCGTCTGGTTGGTGAGCAGGCCTATGCGCTTCTGCGTGCCCTTGCTTTGGAACACATCGAGCGCGAAGTTGCCGGCCTCCAGCACATCCACGCCGCTTTTGGCGTCGCCCTCGCGCACCTGCAGGTTGCGCGCCGCCGCATCCGCTTCGTTGTAGCCGGTGAGGCGGGCCAGCCGCAGCTGCTCCTTTTCTGAAACGGTGAGGCGCAGCGAGGCCGCCACCGCGGTTGCCACCTTGGAGCGCAGCGGAACCGCGGTGCCTTGGCCGCGCGGATGCACCCCATTGGCCAGAATGATGATGTAGGTCTGGGTCATGGGGTCAATCCACACCGAGGTTCCGGTGAAGCCGGTGTGTCCGAAAGAGCCCACGGGCAGCAGTTCGCCGCGATTGCTGGAGAAGGGCGTGTCAATGTCCCAGCCCAGTCCGCGCACGTCGGTGGCGTTGGGCGGCTGTTGCGGCGTGCTCATCTTCTCGATGGCGAGCGGCGAAAGCAGTTTGCCGTCGAGCAGCGCCTGGCAGTACCTGCCGAGATCGTCGGCGGTGGAGAACAGACCCGCATGACCCGCCACCCCGCCCATGCGCCGCGCCGTGGGATCGTGTACCACGCCCCGCAGCATCACGTTGTGCTCGTCGTACTGCGTAGGCGCGATTTTGCGGATCCAGGAATGGGGCGGCAGAAACTGGGTGTGCGTCATCTTCAACGGCTTGAAAATGTGCTGCTCTGCATATTCGTTCAGTGACATGCCGGTGATTCGTTCCACCAGCGCGCCCAGCATGATGAAATTGATGTCGCTGTAAACAAAGCGCGCCCCCGGCGGGTTGAGCGGCTTCTCCTGGAAAGCCATCTGGTAGGCGGTTTCCTTGCCTTGCCAGGGCTGGGTCAGGTCCAGGTCCGGCGCCAGTCCGGAGTAGTGAATCAGCAACTGCCGCACCGTGATGTCCTGCTTGCCGTTGACGCCAAACTCGGGAATGTAGCGCACCACGGGATCGTTGAGCCGGAGTTTGCCCTCTTCCAGCAGTTGCATCACGCAGGGCGTGGTGGCGATCACCTTGGTCAGCGAAGCCAGGTCGAAAACCGTGTCCACCGTCATGGGCTCGCGGCGCGGCTCCAGCGAGCGCATCCCAAACGCCTTGCGGTAGATTACGTGCCCGTGGTGGCCGATGAGCACCACCGCGCCGGGTACCTGGTGTTGCGCGATGGCGTCGCGCACGATGGCATCCACCTGCGGCAGCGCGCTGCTCTTTTTGCTGGTTTTGCCGGCCGCTAATGGCGCAACGGTGATGAGGCAGAGGACGATGGCGAAGCAGGGGCGTAACGGCCTATGGTTCGGTTTCACAGCGGTTCGATTTTAGGAAAATTGCGTACCCGCGACTTTACACAACCCCCGTCCGCTTCTCAAGTAACCAGGAGGGCAGCGGCGAATGGGAGCAGCCGCCTGCGTTGCCGCGCACGTCTCGCTACGCTTTGCGGACGGCAGATGTAAAATGCCGTTCGCTTCCGCTCTAACCAGAATTGGCGGCGCCCTGGCTGAGAAAGGAAATTGGAAAATGGATACAGGTCAGAAGGGCAGCATGACACGGCGTGGATTCCTTGGGTTTGGTTCGAAGGCACTTCTAAGCACAGGAGTTTTCGCCGGCATCAGCGCCGCCCAGACCACCCGCGAGCAGCATCGGCAGGCGCCTTCGCTCAACCCCAATTCCTCCTCCCCCGCGGGCAAGATCGCTCTGGAGGAGCACTTCGCTTTGCCCGGCACTAAATATGAGATCCCACCCACGCCCCAGTTCCAAGTTCAGATGCACGATATCCGTGACCGGCGTCTGGCCGACATGGACCGCGGCCAAGTGGACATGTGCATCCTTTCGCACGTTGGACCTGGCATCCAAGGTATTTTTCTCACTTCTGAGGCCATCAGCACCGCGCGCCGATGGAACGATTATCTGGCGGAGCACGTTGCGCACAATTCCAAACGCCTGAAGGGGTTCGCCGCCCTGCCCATGCAGGATCCGCAGGCCGCCTCTGCGGAATTGAGCCGTTGCGTGCAGGAACTGGGATTCTGCGGCGCCCTGGTAAACGGTTTCACGCAAATCGGGCAAGCCGATTCGGCGGTGTTCTACGACCTGCCGCAGTACCGGCCCTTCTGGGCTACCGTTCAGCAGCTCGACGTCCCCTTTTATCTTCACCCGCGCCCACCTCTGGCCACAGGCCAGCGGGATTACGAAGGTTATGCCTGGCTGGCCGGCTCGCCCTGGGGATTCGCGGTGGAAACGGCCAATCACGCCTTGCGCCTGATGGCCAGCGGCCTGTTCGATGAAATGCCCAAGCTCAAGGTCATTCTCGGCCATATGGGCGAAGGTTTGCCCTTCGCCATTTGGCGCGCTGACAATCGAATTGCCAGGCTCCGTCTTAAGATCAAGGCCAAGCGCCCCTTGAGCCAGTATCTTCGTCAGAACTTTTACATCACCACCAGCGGCGTGTTTCGCACCCCGGCTCTGGACGATGTGATGGGTGAAGTCGGCGCCGACCGCATTCTCTATTCCGTGGATTACCCCTATGAAGATATGGTCGCGGCCACTGACTGGTTCGATAGCGCTCCCATCAGCGCCACTGACCGGCTGAAGATAGCCCGCGGCAACGCCGCCCAGTTGTTCCGCTTTTAGCTTGGCTGTGCAGTAACTGAAAGCTGCTGTTGCCGGTTGCTCTCCGCCAAAAGTACTCAAAGCCGTTGACTCCTGGCAGTTGATTCTGCTTTTTGCTTCCTTCACGGCACTTTGCTATAAGCGTCCTAAGTCGTCCATTAATGCCTTGCCTCCCCGCGCCCCAAGCTCGCCCCTGCTGCCTCAGGCCGATTACGGGGAGCAGGATGAGCGTTTTACCGCAGGCTTCTCTGTCTTGCAGCAGGCCATTGACGATCGCGCCTTCCCCGGCTGCGCGGTTTCCGTCCTGCATCGCGGCAGGCTGGTAGCGCTGAAGGGCGTGGGCCGCTTCACATATGAACCGAGTTCACCCGCGGTACAGGCTGACACCATCTTCGACCTTGCGTCCGTTTCCAAGGTCGTGGCCACCACGCCCATGGCGATGCTGCTCTATGAGCGCGGCCAGCTGGATCTGGAGGCGCCGGTCACTTCCCTGCTGCCGGAGTTTGCCAGCGACGACCCGCGCCGCGACGAGGTGACCGTGCGCATGCTGCTGGCCCACTCTTCCGGCTTGCCGGCCTACGAGCGCCTGTTCGAGCGGGCGCGCAGCCGCGAAGAATTAATCCGCGCCGCCCTGACCGCGACCTTAACCGCCGAGCCTGGTGCGCGCACCGAATACAGCGACATCGGCTTCATCATCCTCGGCGAGTTGCTCGCCCGCCTGGCCGACGAGCCGCTCAATCGCTTCTGTCAGCGCGAGATTTTCGGACCCCTGGGCATGGCTCACACCGGCTATTGCCCGCCTACAACGTGGCGCCGGCAAATCCCGCCCACGGTGGATGACCGCACCTTTCGCCTCCGCGTGGTGCAAGGCGAAGTGCATGACGAAAATGCCAGCGTGATGGCCGGGGTTGCCGGGCACGCCGGTGTCTTTGCCCCCGCCGCCGATGTGGCGCTCTTTGCCCATGCCATGCTGAACGGCGGCCGCCCCATCCTGCGCCCGGAAACCCTGGTCCTGTTCACCCGCCGCGAAAACTCGCCCCCCGGTACTTCCCGGGCCCTGGGCTGGGACACTCCCTCGCAACCTTCGCAATCGGGTCGTCATTTGTCGCCCGCGGCCTTCGGCCACCTGGGCTACACTGGGACATCGCTATGGATAGATCCAGAGCTTCAGCTCGCGATCACTCTGCTGACCAACCGCACCTGGCCGGACCACAGCAACCAGGCCATCAAGCAGGTGCGCCCGAGGTTTCACGACGCGGTGGTGGAGGCCCTGGGTTGAGCGAGAGCATCCCCCGCATCCGATACAGTGCCGTGCGGGTGGCCGCCCTGGTCACGGTCACGGTGGCTGTACTCGGCTATTTCTCCGACCTGTTGGTGCTTGCCTTTCATCCCCAGCCCTTGTTCGCCATCGCCGATGCTGCCGTCCTGGGTGTGCTTTCCGGCGCCATCGCCTGGATTTATCAGCGCCGGCAAAACCGCTACCTGGCTGAAAGGCTGGAAGTCATCGCCGACATGAACCACCACGTCCGCAATGACCTGCAGGTCATCCAATATTCCGCTTACATGACCAAAGACAAGGAGCACATACAGCGCATCGAGCGCTCCCTCAGCGGCATTGACTGGGCCCTGCGCGAGGTTCTTACCGGCAAGCGACTGCGCTCTACCGGAGAGCGCGGAGCTAAGCAATGAAGGCCGCTACCGATAAAATTTCCCGCCTGCGCACGGAAGCGCTCAATCTCGCGGCCGCACGCCTGGATACCAGCTCATCCCTGGAAATCGCGCGCCTCATCAATGCCGAGGACGCCAAGGTAGCGCCGGCGGTGCGGCGGGCCCTGCCCCAGATCGCCCGCGCCATTGACCTGATTGCTGCGGCGCTGGAGCGCGGCGGACGCCTGATTTACGTCGGCGCCGGCACCAGCGGCCGCATTGCCGCCCTGGACGCCTCCGAATGCCCGCCCACCTTCAATACCGACCCGCGCATGGTGCAGTTTGTCATGGCCGGAGGGCAAAAAGCCCTGGGCGCCGCAGTCGAGGCCAACGAAGATTCCCGCGCACTGGGACGGCGCGACATGGCCGCCAAGAAGCCCGGCAAAAACGACGTTGTGGTAGGCATCGCCGCCAGCGGACGCACGCCTTATACCATTGCCGCCGTTGAATTTGCCCGCCGCCAGGGAACCAAGACTGTGGCCGTTACCTGCAACCGCAGCTCTGCCCTGGGCAAGGTGGCCGACGTTTCCATCGTGGTGGAGGTCGGGCCGGAGGTGGTGGCCGGCTCCAGCCGCATGAAGGCGGGGACTGCACAGAAAATGGTGCTGAACATGCTTTCTACCGGCGCCATGGCCCGTCTGGGCTACGTTTACGGCAATCTGATGATCAACGTGCATCTGAAGAACCGGAAGCTGACGGCACGCGGCATCTCCATATTGGAGAACGCTGCTGCCGTGGACCGACCCCAAGCCCGCCGCGCCTTGCGATTAGCAGGCAATCGCGTGCCCATCGCACTGGTCATGCTCCAGGCTGGGGTAAGCCGCCGGGAGGCGGAAAAGTGCCTGCGCCTCGCCAAGGGTCATGTACGGAAGGCCATCCAGGCCGCCCTTGGTTATCGCACCAATGGTAATAGAACTAGGTGAATTTACTGATCGTCAGGGCTCAGGTTGTGGCTACAATGAGGGGCGGAATCCCGGAAAATTCATTACCCGGAAAATTGACATGGGGCTTATCTAACCGTGGACAAATTCGTAGTGCGCGGCGGCAACCCGCTGCTCGGAACCATCCGCGTCAGCGGTGCGAAGAACGCAGCCTTGCCCGCCATGGCCGCCGCTCTGCTGACCGAGGAACCCGTCATCCTGGAGAACATTCCCCAAGTCCAGGACATTGAGACCACCCGCAAATTGCTCGCCGCCATGGGAGCGGAAGTGGAACTGGGATACGGCCGCGCCCATCACCGCACCACCATTTGCTGCCGTGACCTGATGGCACCGGAAGCGTCCTACGAACTGGTTAAGACCATGCGCGCCTCCACCCTGGTGCTGGGGCCGCTGGTGGCGCGCACCGGTCGTGCGCGGGTTTCCCTGCCCGGCGGCTGCGCCATCGGCGCCCGCCCCATTGACCTGCACATCAAAGGTCTGGAGAAACTGGGGGCCACCATCGAGCAGGAACATGGCTACGTGCTGGCCCACGCCAAGCGCCTGCGAGGTGGAGAGATCTTTTTCGACAAGATCACCGTCACCGGCACCGAAGACCTGCTCATGGCGGCCTGCCTGGCGGAAGGTGAAACCATCCTGCAGAATTGCGCCCGCGAGCCTGAGGTCGCCGACCTGGCAGCCCTGCTCAACAAGATGGGCGCGAAAATCGAGGGCGCCGGCACCGCCACCATTCGCGTGCAGGGGGTCGAGAAGTTGCATGGCGCGCGGCACCGCATTATCCCCGACCGCATCGAGGCGGGAACATTTGTGATTGCCGCGGCGCTGACCGGTGGCGACCTCAACGTGGCCGGCTGCGAGCCGCGTCATTTCCAGGCCTTGTTGCAGAAACTGCAGGAGGTTGGGGTCAAGGTTGTGCCCGCGGTGGACGCGGTACGCGTGATCGGCAACGGCGAGCTCAGGGCTTCTGACATCGTCACCGAAGAATATCCCGGCTTCCCCACCGACATGCAGGCGCAGTACATGGCCCTGGCCACGCAAGCCAACGGCACTTCCCTGATTACCGAAAACATTTTCGAAAACCGCTTCATGCACACGCAGGAACTGGTGCGCATGGGCGCGGATATCAAGGTGGAAGGGCGTAGGGCCATTGTGTGCGGCAAGACGCCGCTGAGCGCAGCCGCGGTGCAGGCCTCTGACCTGCGCGCCTCCGCCTCCCTGGTACTGGCCGCCCTGGTGGCCGATGGCGAAACCATCATTGACCGCGTTTACCACATTGACCGCGGCTACGAACGCATCGAGGAAAAACTGCGGGGCGTGGGCGCGCAGATGCGGAGAATCGGCCAGTTGTTCCCTAAGCGGGCCGCCGCCATCGTGGCGACGGTCTAAAGCTCCGCCTCGGGGTGAGGCTGGGGCTCTGCCCTTTAAGGTTTCGGCAATATGGCGGGCGCTCAGTCCCTATGCTTACGAGTTCATCCGAGTAGGAAATCCTGCTTGTCTGGCTACAGTGTCCAACCGGCTTCGTCTGGTGCTGAGCACCCAGCCCGGCACGCGGCGTTAGTCCCAGGAACCGTCCGGTTATAACTTCACTTCGCTGATCTGAATGTTCGGCTCTGCATTGGTGTAGTTGGGAATGTCCGCCATGATTTCCTGGACATGCGGGCCGAAGCTTTTTTGAAAGGCTTCCACGGAATCGAACAGCAGGTGTCCCATCGCCACGTAGGGGGGCGGCGCTCCCGGTTGTTCGCCGCAAATACCGTGCTCTACGTTCACCCCCTTCAGCGCCGCTCCCACCAGGCGCTGCACCAGGGGCATGTGACGGTTGCAATAATACTCAATGTCGAAGCGGGTGCCTGGGCGATTGGGATAGAGCACGCTAACTTTGATCATCGCGCGTCTCCTCGCAAAGAATAGGACGTTGGAGCAGCGTGAGTATACGCCTCCGGATAAAAGGGTGGAGGACTAGAACAACTCAACTGACGCTTCTGTGGCGAGGCACGCCGGGCAGGACTCGGACCGATCATCACTCGAAGTCTTGAATTAGCCGATGGGCGTCGGCGGCCCCATCACGTCCGCATGGACGAGATGGGGCATCGCCGGCTGTCGCGAGGGCACGCCTCTCCTTCGCGCATTCCGAACCTGATTACTCGGGGAAAATTGGCGCCGCACCACGCCCGCGGTTGAGGTCGCCCCTGCGGGGAGGATGGCGGAACTCTCGCCACAAAGGGGCCGGGGTCACGCCGCCTGCGGCAGGCGAGTTCGTGGATCCGCGATTATGAAATGGGTGTCTATGAACCGCTCGTACTCCGCCGAATGCTGCCGCCGGTCGCTGCGGTCGCTGTACACCCAGTAAACCTTCTCGCCGTCAATCCGGGTAATCGCCTTACGGATCCCGGCCCGGTCTTTCACCACCACACCTGGCTGCAGATAATCGTACATGTGCCCACCTATTCAGTATGAAAGTAAGGTTTTACCCAGTCCGCCGGTTTCAGCACCATGCGGCTTTCCAGCCAAACCGCCACCGGAGTTTGCAACACGAGATGCTGCAGAATGTCTTCCGCCAGCACCTCCGTCCAGGCTGTTTCCGGTCCCTGAATTCTCTCGAGAATTCCCTCGCGAATGCGATAAAAAGCGAAGCTGCCGTCCAGGCATTCCACCGCCAACCCCGCGCTGGAGGGAAGACTGCGTAATTCGCGGCAGATGGTTGCGGGCTGCCTCATGACTCCTCATCGCCAATGGCTGATTCGGACTTGTATGCCCGGAAACTCTCGTCTTGGCCATTTCGTTAGTCTGATGCGCGGGGCCTGTAAGGAGGGGTTGCCTCCCATATCAGTTGATATCAGGAGCAATCCAGCCTTGTCTCACCAGCTGCGGCCGGTTTGGGTCGGTCAGGTGGCAGCCTTAAGATGTTGTGCGACGGCCGCAGGCCGCTCCCCCAGCTCATTTTTTTCGGCCTCCCGATTAAATCGCCGCAATATCCGCCTCCACTTCCGTTGTGCTCAAACAACAAAAAAAGCCGCGCTTTTTCGCGCGGCTTGCAATCCTATTTTGTAGCGCCGGCATCCTGCCCTCGCATCGCGGGCGGGACACCCGCCGGACCCTAGTGGCGCCGGCGTCCACCGCCGCGTCCACCGCGGCCATTATGGCCCCGGCCTCCGCGCCCGCGGTCGCCACCCGGACGGCCTTCCCGCCCGCCGCCGGGACGACTTTCCGCCCGGGGTGCGCCGCCTTCGTGATGCGCCTCAACCCGGTTGAAGTTCGGCTCATGCTCTTCGGTGGTCTCCGGGTACTCGCCACCTCCCTCGATGGTCATGGTGCCGGCGCCCGGCTCTTCCGGCGACTCGGCGCCTCCGCCCATCTTGGCCCGCTGTTCTTTCAGAATGGCTTTGCGGGACAAGCGAATGCGGTTGCCCTCGATGGAAAGCACCTTCACCAGCACCTGGTCGCCTTCCTTCAATTCATCGCGGATGTCCTTGATGCGGTGCTCGGCCACTTCGCTGATGTGCAGCAGGCCGTCGGTGCCGGGCAGGATTTCCACGAAGGCGCCGAAATCCGCCAGCCGTGAAACCTTGCCCAGGTAGGTCTTGCCTACTTCCGCGGTGGCGGTCAGGTCGCCGATAATCTGCAGCGCCTTGGCCGCCGAGGCCTGGTCGTTGGAAGCCACGTTGACCCGGCCCGAATCCTCCACGTCAATCTTCACCCCGGTCTGCTCGATGATGCTGCGGATCATCTTGCCGCCCGGCCCGATCAGGTCGCGGATCTTGTCCACGGGAATCTGCAGGGTGTAGAAGCGCGGTGCGTAGGTGGAAACCTTGGAGCGCGCTTCCGGCAGAGCCTCGTTCATTTTGTCGAGGATGAACAACCGCCCCCGCTGCGCCTGGGCCAACGCCTCCGCCATGATCGCCGGGGTAATGCCGCTCACCTTGATATCCATCTGCAGCGCGGTAATGCCTTCGCGGGTGCCCGCCACCTTGAAGTCCATATCGCCATAGTGGTCCTCGGCGCCGGCAATGTCGGTCAGGATGGCGTAGTCGTTATCTTCCTTCACCAGGCCCATGGCAATGCCGGCCACCGGCGAGGTTAAAGGAACGCCCGCATCCATAAGCGAAAGCGAGGCCCCGCAAACCGTGGCCATGGAAGAAGAGCCGTTGGATTCCAGGATGTCGGATACCACGCGCATGGCGTAAGGCCAGTCGGTTTCCGCCGGCAGCACCGCGCTGATCGAACGCTCCGCCAGCGCGCCGTGGCCGATTTCGCGCCGTCCCGCGCCCCGAAGAAATGCCACTTCACCAACCGAAAACGGGGGGAAGTTGTAGTGCAACATGAAGCGCTTTTTGGCTTCGCCCTCAAACACTTCCAGGCGCTGCATGTCTTCGGCGGTCCCCAGGGTGGTGGTGACCAGCGCCTGGGTCTCGCCGCGGGTGAAAATGGCCGAACCATGGGTACGCGGCAGCACCCCAACCTCGATGGAGATAGGCCGTATTTCATCAAACGCGCGCCCGTCCGGACGCCGCTTCTTGCCGATTACCTGGTCGCGGAAAATGCGCTCCCGGATCAGTTCGTAATACTTGGCCAGCTTCTCCCGGCCTTCCGCATCCTCCTCAGGCAGGGCCTCCACCAGTTCTTTCCGGTAAGACTTCACCAGGTCATGGCTTTCCGCCTTGGGATGCTTTTTGGTGTCGAGCGCGTCCGAGAGCCTGGATTCCACCTTGGAGCGCAGCTGCTTGTAGTAGGCCTGGTCAATCTCTGGAGCGGTAAAAGCCCGTTTTGGCCTGCCGACGCGCTCCCGTAACTCATTGATGGCGGAGCAGATCTTCTTGATTTCGTTGTGGCCGAACTCAATCGCGTCCACAATCGTCTGCTCCTGCACATGGCTGGCCCCGGCTTCGATCATGACGATGCCTTCGGAGGTGCCCACTACCATCAGGCGCAGCAACCCGCTTCGCATTTCCTCGTAATTGGGGTTGATCACAAATTGGCCGTTGACCAGGCCAACCCGCACCGCTCCCACCGGGCCTTCAAATGGGATATCGGAAAGGGTCAGGGCGCAGGAGGCGCCGTTGATGGCCAGCACATCGGGGTCGTTTTCGGTATCGGCGGACAGGACGAAGGAAATGACCTGGGTTTCATTGCGGAAACCCTCCGGGAACAGCGGCCGGATAGGACGGTCAATCTGCCGACTGGTCAGGATTTCGCGTTCGCTGGGGCGTCCTTCGCGCTTGATAAAGCCGCCGGGAATGCGCCCGCCGGCATAGGTGTACTCCCGGTAATCCACGGTAAGTGGAAAAAAATCAATGCCTTCGCGAGGCTCCTGATTGGCCACTGCGGTCGCCAGGACGACGTTGTCGCCGCAACGCACCACGGCGGCGCCATGCGCCTGCTTGGCCAGCCTGCCGGTTTCGAATGTAAGTTGTTTGCCGCCGCTGAGTTCAACCGAGACTTCTTGTTTCATGTTTATCCTTCCAGGAATTTCTTAGACGAGCCTGTACGGAACAGGCCAAGGCTGAGGAGGGTAGTTCCAATGTGGCCGATTTCGACGCAACTTGCGGAAGAGCACCGGGCCGCCCTCCAGGTAAACCTGGGGCCGGCGCCCGGCGGACCCGCCCTGCGGGTATCCCGTAGACACAACTACTTGCGAATGCCGAGTTTCTGAATGACGGTCTGGTATCGCTCGGAGTCGTATTTCTTCAGGTAGTCCAGCAAGCGCCGCCGCTTGCTGACCAGCATGAGCAGACCGCGCCTGGAGGCGTGATCTTTCTTGTGCGTCTTAAAGTGTTCCGTCAGCTGACCAATGCGCTCGCTCAACAGCGCTATCTGGACTTCCGGGCTTCCGGTGTCCGTAGCGTGCGTGCCATACTGGTCAATGAGGGTTTTCTTCTGCTCTCGGGCTAGCACTGAACCTGCCGCACTCCTATCTTCTCGTCTTTTTGTAACCAGTTACGAGACTAACACGCTGCCCGGAGGGGTGTAAAGACAAGCTGCGGGGCGGAGAACTTAATTTCCTCAGCTCACATCTAAGTGAATCGGAGATAATAGGAGTGCCACCGTCGCTCGTTATGATAACCACTTTTTGTCCCCGATGTGGGAGCGAAAACCCGTTCGAAAATCAGTTCTGTGGCAAGTGTGGCATTCCACTGCTCCAGCCCAAGCCGGTGGAGCAACCGGTGGCCGCCGGGCGTGCCAATGGGTCCCAACACGCGTCGTCGGCTGGGGTGGAGGCCGAGCCTGAGCCCGACCAGACCATTCACGGCCCTTCTTTTCTCGGTCTGAGCGACGAGCCCGAGCTCAGCAGCAGTTACCTGCTGGATGATGAAGCCCCCAGCAGTCATTGGGGGCTCTATCTCTTCCTGTTTGTGCTGGCGCTTGCCGCGGGCGCCGTCTGGTGGCAGGCGCGTAATGGCGGGCTGGACCGCAGTCATCTCGCCGCCCTGCTGCAGACGGCGCGCAGCAAAATCGGCCAGGAGAAACAGGAAGCCGCGGCTGTAGCCCCGAACGCTAGTCCGGCTGCATCCGAGAACTCGGGTGTGACCAATCCTTCGCCCACTCCGGGCGGACCTGACGCTGTCGCCGCAGCCAATGGAAAAGCCGGGCCGGCAGTGGCGCCGCCGCCCAGCCCTTCGGAAATTCAAAACGCAGCCGAAAAGCGGAATGTTTCAGCTCCTGCCGCCCTGAGCCAGACCGCGGTGGCGGTCAAGCCGCCCACCCCGGCGCCCGCCAAGCCTCAACCCCGGCCCCGTGCCGCCGCAGCCGCCAGCGCCACCCCTTCGGCAGACGCGGAGAATGCCGCACTGCTGAACGATGCGCAAAGATATCTCTACGGCAACGGCGTTCCCCAAAGCTGCGATCGCGCTCTGAGCTATTTGCGCCAGGCGGTGGACAATGACAGCGCCAAGGCTAAGAGCACCTTGGGCGGCCTTTACGCCACCGGACATTGCGTGCCCCTAGACCGCGCGGTCGCCTACAAGTGGTTCGCCTTGGCTTTGCGCCAGAATCCTAACAATTCCTACTTGTCACACGACCTGGAAATGTTGTGGAATCAGATGACGCCGGCGCAGAAGCAACTGGCGATCCGGATGACGCAATAAAGCAGTTTCGAGCCTCAGGTCTGAAATTCGCACCTTAGTTCGGCGCTGGGAGTTCTGCCTTTGGCCACTCCAGAGTAGGAGAGCGTCTCCAGCCGAAACGGTAAACGATTCCTACTCGAAACTTGAACTCGCAATTGATTCCTATGGAAAAAGCCACCTTCGCCGCGGGTTGTTTTTGGGGGGTAGAAGCATCCTTTCGGGCCTTGCCGGGAGTTACGGACGCCGTTGTGGGCTACACCGGCGGCAGCCTGGCCAATCCCACTTATCATGACGTCTGCACCGACCGCACCGGACATGCTGAGGCCCTCGAGGTAACCTTCGATCCGGCCAGAATTTCCTATGACCAGCTGCTGGATCATTTCTGG
>DATGGJ010000500.1:0-10593 GCA_035308585.1 Terriglobales bacterium | reverse complement strand
GGCGAAATCCTGGTGCGCAAGCACTCGGAATTCGACAATGTTCTGGGCGAGCAGAGCTCGGTGCGGGACGACTGGCGGTAGGGTTTTTTTTTCAGCCGTTCCTCCGGGGCTGGAACGTGGAATGTGGCTGTTCCCGCCACGGAAGTGGCGGGCTACTTTCACACGGTCCCTACGGGACCGCATTTCAGACTCGCTCGGTGGGTGCGGCACGCATAAAGTCGGGAATGAGGTGAGTAATTTCCGGGGCGGTAAGTAATTGTGAGGCGTTCCGGAGGAACGCCATGATAGTAGCCCGCCAGTTTACTGGCGGGACAGGACAGGTTAAGGACCAAGTCCCGGAGGGACGACTGAGGGACGCTGAGGAAAAATTGATTTCACTATGAGCATTAAACCAAAAATCGAAGCCATTATTTACGCGGCAGAAGAGCCGGTCAGCCTGGAGCACATCACTACCCTGCTCAAGGACGCGGTAGTCTCCCAGGAGGGTGCACCTCTGGCCGACGCCGAAATCAAGGCTCGGGTGCGGGCCACGGTGGACGAACTGGCCGCCGAGTATGCCGCCGCTGACCGCGCCATGGAAATACGCCAGGTGGCAGGCGGCTATCGCATGGCTACCAAGCCGGAGCATCACGACGTGGTGCGCGCCTTTGCCAAGAGCCTGAAACCGCCGGTGCGCCTCTCGCTGCCCGCGCTGGAAACTCTGGCCGTCATCGCCTACAAGCAGCCGGTCACGGTGCCCGAAATCAGTGAAATCCGCGGCGTGGACTCCAGCGGCGTCATCGCCACCCTGCTGGAGCGCAAGCTGGTCACCACCGCCGGGCGCAAGGCGGTGATCGGCCGGCCCATCCTTTACAAAACCACCAAGGAGTTCCTCCTGCGCTTTGGACTGAAGGATGTGAGCGAGCTGCCCAGCATGGAAGAGTTCGAAAAGCTGGCCAGCGAAGCCCTGCAGCTTGACATGGCGGGCGGGGTAGCCGATGCCACCGGCGTGCCCGATGTTCCGGAAACGCAGGGCGAGGCCTCGGCGGAGGCGGAACTGGCGCGGATGGAAGCACCCGTAGGCGAAGAGCCCGCTCCCCCGGCTCAAGATGAAACCGAAGAAGAAGTCGCCCGCGAGGAGGCAGCGGGAGACTAACCTGCCTCAGCTCCCGTTCCGTCCGGGGAATTTTTTGGCGTCCCCGACTGACTCCGTTCATCTGACTATTCAATGACCCAGGAACGACTGCAGAAGATCATTGCCGCCGCCGGAATCACCTCGCGGCGCAAGGCTGAACAACTTATTACCAGCGGCCAGGTATCGGTTAACGGGCAAGTCGTGACCGAGCTGGGCAGCAAGGCCGACCCCGAGCACGACCACATCCGGGTGGGCGGCAAACTGCTGCGCGGCCCCGAGCACCACGTTTACCTGCTTCTGAATAAGCCCAAGGGGTTTGTGACCACCGCTTCCGACCCCGAAGGGCGGCCCACCATCATGGACCTGCTGCAGGGCCTGAAAACCCGGGTTTATCCCGTAGGGCGGCTGGATTATGCCAGCGAAGGCCTGCTGCTGCTGACCAACGATGGCGAACTGGCCAACCGCCTGACTCGCGCCGCCTCCCATGTGCCCAAGACCTATCTGGTAAAAGTGAGCGGCCGGCCCGGCGATGAAGCCTTGGCCAAATTGCGCTCTGGCGTGGTCCTGCGCGAGCCGGGCAAGCCGCCGGTCAAGACCGCGCCCGCCAAAATCCGCCTGACCCGCGATGCTCCCAACCCCTGGTACGAGGTCACCCTCATCGAAGGACGCAACCGGCAGATCCGCCGCATGTTCGAGGAAATCGGCCACCACGTGGAGAAGATCAAACGCGTCAAGTACGGCCCGCTGGAACTGGATGTGGCCCCCGGCGAGTATCGCCGCCTGGAGCCCGAAGAAGTACGGAAACTGCAGGCCACAGCCGGCGATCCCCGCCGCAAGACGAATGAGTCGGTAGTTGGAAGCTAGTCCCTGCTGTTGGTAAGTGGCAGTGGAGAAAACCAGCGGCCGGCACCGAGCCACCAACTGCTCTTATGCCAGCTACCCTGCCCGCCTTTTCGGCCGGCGTGGTGGCACGCTCTTCTTCACCCGCTTTCTGGCACGCGCCGCCCTCGGATTCAGGTGTCCTTCGTCAATCGCCGGCTCATCCGGCCGCAGTCCCCAGCCTTCCGTTCCCGTGGTTGGTCCGGAAGGATTAATGTTGGGGTGCGCCCGTGTAGGCTTGTCGCCAAAGGGATTGATGTCGTCATTGATCGCTTTCGCCATGGTGAACTGTGATGCGCAAAAGCTGGGGAAATGCTGCTATTGTTAAGCTCCCAATAAAGAGCCGCCGAAGATGCCGGCGGCTTGTTCGCTTACAAATTAGAAATTACCAATTACTCAATTACCCGATTACACAATTACAAGTTCCTCACTGCTGCTACTGGTTGCTGGCTTCCGTCGTTCCCCCTTTGCGGATCTCGATGGAGCCGTACTGGTTATTAATCTCCACGTGAGAGGCGCCGCCGCCCACCGTGCCGCTGGCCGAGCTCTGGCCGTGGTCGCTGCTGACCTTGATCTGATCGAAATCGCTGGAGATGTCGCCGTCGCGGGTGCGCGCATTCAGGGTGAAGGCCGCTTCCGTAGGCAGCACCACCTGAATATCGCCCTTGCTGTTGTCAATCTGCATGCTGCCCAGAGGCAGCTTGCCGGCATGCACTTCCACGCTTCCGTTGCTGTCTTGCAGCCTGATATCGCCGCTCACGTTGTCCAGGTGAATGTCCTTGGATTTGGTGACCAGCCGCAGCGGGCCCACCAGCGATTTGGCCTGCAGGTCGCCCGATTCCATGCTCAGGTCGCCATCCAGGCGGGAAAATTCCAGGTCGGTGCGCGACGATTTGAAGCGCACACTCTTCTTGATGCCGGCCAGGCTCATGTCGCCGAAGTAGTCTCCGGTCATCACCAGGTTGCCGCTGACGTCGGAGATATTGCTGTCGTCCAGTCGCCCATCCACGCTCAGGTCGCCCCGGATGTGCGCCGCGGTCAGCGAACCGTGGCGAATGACCACGCTGGTGCTGCCGGTAATGTCGCCCACATTCACGTCGCCGTGCGAATTGGAAACCTTCACCTCGGCATCGCGGCCCTGCACGCTTACATCGCCGTGCTGGGTGGCGGCGTCCACCGCCACGTTGCGCGGCACGGAGATGATCAGGTCGGTGCTCACGGCGTGCTGGTCGCCTGCTCCGGTGGTGTTGGCGTTCACCGTCACCAGCGTTCCGGCGGTGGAAATGGTGGGCCGGGTCTGGGAGTCAATCTGCTTGGACTGCTGCTCACTCTCGGCCGCCAGCCGCTTGTGCACCACGATCTGAATGTCCTTCTGATCCCAGGAATTCACGGTCACGCCGCCGCGATTGGAGACCACGCGCAGGCTGGCGCCCGCGGGAAAGGTCTGCTGCAGCTGGTCATTGAAGCTGTAAGTGTCGCCGAACACCGGCCACATGTTGTCGCCCATGTCCATCTCGTCGCCCAGGGCATGCCAGTTCACCCGCGCCGCCTGGCTGGCAATCAGGCCGGCACAGATAAGGAAACAAAGCAGGAAAAATCCTCCCACTCCGATTCCGGAGGGCCGCGTGCCCTCGCGCTGCGCCTGGTAGTACTCCAGCAGCTTGACCACGCCCCAAATGATGATCAGCACCGGCCAGTAACGCGCGAACCACAAACCCAGGGCGTGCCAGGTGAGCACGTGCATGTTCCCCAACAGGAACACGATGCCCACGATGATCAGAACCAGCGGACCGGCAAAGGAACGGCGGCGCCGCGGCGGCGCGATGACCGGCGCAGGACTAGACATGGCCTACCTCCCCACTCACTTCTCCAGCCGGCGACGCCGGCGGCGGCGGTGTCTGGGCGCCTCCCTCCGGCGGAGCCGGCGGTTGCATCTGCCCGCTTCCGGGCGCATTGCTTTGCAGTACCTTGATCAGGCCAATCACCAGCAGCAGAATGGGCCAGGTCCTGCCGAAGCTGGCCACGTGCACCGATTCCAGCAGCAGGAGTCCGCCCAGCGTGACCAGAATCGCCGGTCCCATCAACACCCGGACCTGCAAGTTGTGCGGCTGGGAACCGGCAACGCATCCTCCCAACGCTCCCGAACGGCGAAGGAAAATCCACACTCCCAGTCCGATCAGGAAAATCGGGAACACCAGGCGGTGGAATAGGTGAAAATCAAACAGTCCCAGATTGCCCAGCAGGAAGAGCACGCCCAGGGCAATCAGGATCACAGCTCCCGTGGGCACGTTGGAAAGGCTGGTCTTTCCCCCCGTGCTCAGCACCTGACCCAAGCCAAACGGGTCGGGGGCCGGCTGCCCCACTTGCAGAGCCTTGGCGGAACGATAGGAGTCCACGATCTGGTACACGTAATAGAAAGCAATGGCAATGCCAAACAGGGTTGACTGCGCATCCCCACCGCTGCTCGCGCCCCACACCAGGAAAGCGAAAATAAGCATGTGGGCCAGGCCCTTGGCGTATTGGGCGCAATATACCGCGCCCACGCCGAAGGGGAAGAAAGCGGCAAGAACCGCCGCCAGGGCCGGATTCGGACCGCTGCTCGGCACCACCATGACCTGGCCGGTGGGCGCGCTTCCGCTGGAGATGACGCCCGGGGCCGGGGCTCCCGCCGGCGGCATTACATCCTGCAAGCGCTCGGCCAGGCAGTTCTCGCAGTAAATGACCCCACGCACGTCGCGCTTGCAGGCGGCGCATAGCGCCTTCCCGCAGGTGCGGCAGTAGGCGACTGCAGGCGTTTCTTGATGCACCGCGCAGTTCATACCAACCTCCTCTGTGCGTGTACCGGCCATAACTGCAGATCCGGCGTCGAAGCCAGCACAGGCTGGTCCTCCTGCCGGCTGTAGTTCTGTTCCCGATTATGGTCAGGTGCTCCGCTGGTATTGTTGTTGCGATTCTTCTCCTTTACCGGCCGGGCAGGTTCTTCCGGCTCCGTTACCCGCTTCAGGTCGCGTACCCGCGATTCCAGTTCGTACACGAAGCGAATGTTTTCGTAGTACTTGACCACCTTGGCGGAGGTCTCGTAGTAGCCGCGCACCAGGGCGCTGGGACGCAGGTCCGCAGCGCGCAGGGCGCCCAACCTCACGCCTGCCACGTTCAGGGCGATGGACACGGAGAAGAAGACCATCGCGAACGACATGGCAAAGCGTGGCTGGCGGGCGGTGCTCCACACCGGCGCCAGCACTGGAGCCACCCAGCCCCGCAGCCGTTCTGGCCACGAGGGGGTAACGGGGACGGCCACCGGGACGCGCGCTTGCGCGCCCGTGGTCGCCGCCAGGATTCTGTTCACCAGGTTAGGAGGCGGTTGAACTTGCGGAACCGCCTTCAACCAGCTCAGGCCAGTTTCGGTCTGCGCGAACAGGGGACCGCAGACGGGGCACACCTCGCGGTGCTGCCGGAAACCTTCCAGCTGAGCTCCGCTGAGCTGCCCGTCCAGCGCTTCCGCCAGCAGAGCTTCAAACTCAGCGCACTGCATGCGGATTGGATTTTCGCCTGGCATCAAATCACCTGCCTATAAGTACGTGATAGCAGGCGCGCAAGTTCCACGCGCCCGCGGTTAATTCGCGACTTGACGGTACCTTCGGGTACCTTCAGAACCGCCGCAATCTCTTTGTAATCCATGTCCTGCAGGTCCCGCAGGATAACCGCCTCCCGCAATTCGGGGGAAAGTTTCTGCAGAGCGTGGTGGACCGTCTCCCCCGCCTCCCGGCTGCGTACCTGCTCGTCCGGGCTGACTCGGGACTTGTCTTCGATCTGCTCGCCCAGGGCGCGGCCTTCCTCCTCCGGCCCGGGGCTGGCGTCCAGGGAGTCGGTCAGGCGGTCATGCTTGCCCTTGCGGAAGTGGTCTACCAGCAGGTTGCGGGTAATGGTGGTTATCCAGGTCGTGAACGCGCCCCGCTCCACGTCATAGCTGTCCAGAGTTTTGTACATCTTGATGAACACTTCCTGGGTGAGGTCGTCGGCGTCCACGGCCGATCCCGCGAAACGATAGCAAATGTTATAGATACGCCGCTGATAGCGGCGGACGATATCCTCCCAGGCGGCCGCGTCGCCGGTCAGGCAGCGACGGAGAAGTAAGCCTACGACCTGGGCGTCTTCCAACCCGCACTCCCGAGAAAAGCTCCTGGCTCCAGCTGACAGTCCAAGAACCGGGGAATTCCCGACTGCACCTACCCTTTACGTGGCCCAGGAAGCAAAAGTTCTCTGTTGTGTATGGAACAAGTGATTCTAGCAGAGCGACTTACAATTTCTGCCGCGAAGAGAAGGCGAAAAAGACCGTCCCGCCAGGGAACCACTGAATCTGGGGAGAGGCGAGAACATCATTTTTGGGTTTGACAGGCGGCTGGTTATTCGAGCACTATTGACACTGTCATGATTGACCTAATAATCCTGGCCAACCTGCTGGACGGACCCAAGCACGGTTACGCCCTGAAAAAACAGGCGGGCATGGTGTTCGCTCATTCCGAGCTGCACAACAATCTGGTGTATCCGCTGCTGCGCCGCTTCACCAGCCAGGGCTGGGTGACCAAAAAGAGCACGGCGGGAGAGCGCGGCCAGACCCGCCAGCAGTATGCCCTGACCGCATCCGGCCGCCGCGCCCTGCTGGAGCGCCTGAACACTTTTACGGAGAAGGAGGCGCAATCCACGGAGGAGTTTCTGGTTCGCATCGGCCTGTTCGAACTGCTGGAACCGGCGACGCGCCAGCGCACCCTCGATACCCGCCAGCAGCTTCTGGCGCGCCGTGAGGCTCACTTCGCGCAATTGCGGCAGATGGAGCTTGGGGTTTATGGAAGCGAGGTGGTGGGCTTTCTCCACCAGCACGTCAAGGCTGAACTGGCGTGGCTGCGGCGCCTCCGCCGCCTGGCCGCTAACCAATCCTCAATCCCCGCCCCCGCCGACCACGACCGCGAGCGCTCCGCGGCGGCTCACAACCCGAAGCAAAGGAGCACGTCATGAAGCAATGGCAACAATTGAATGTGGAAACCTGGCTCTGGCTGATCTTTGCCCTGTACTGGCTGGCCGGCGCGTTCACCGCCGCCAAAGTCAAGACTCGTGAGAATTTGCTCTCCAGCCTGCCCCGTAATATGGTGCTGGCGCTGGCAGGTGCGCTACTGTTTGCGCGCTGGTTTTCCATTGGCCCGCTGGGCCGCCGCTTTGTCGCTCCGCTGCCCTCGGTGTGGCTCGCCGGCGTATTGCTTACCGCCGCCGGCTTGGGATTAGCCTTCTGGGCGCGCTACCACCTGGGCCGCAACTGGAGCTCGCAGATCACGCTGAAGGAAGGCCACACCCTCATCTGCACTGGACCCTATAAGTATCTCCGCCATCCCATCTACTCCGGGATTCTTCTGGCCGTCGTGGGCACGGCGCTGACGGTAGGCCGCTACCGTGCGCTGCTGGCCGTGGTCCTGGCTCTCCTTGGATTCTGGTGGAAGGCGCGCCAGGAAGACGCCTGGCTGGCGCGTGCCTTCGGCGAGCAGTTTGAACGCCAGCGGCAGCGCACGGGAAGGCTGCTGCCACGCTTGCGGCGTGCGGCAACGCAATAATTGCGGCACGCCTTCCGCAGCCTGGGCACACTTCTTGTTGTCCCATTTTGGGAACAGGAATAGGCCTCCCACCTTCGAATTTCGCTGCCGCCGCCTGCTCCGGGTGTATACGGGAATTGGGACTCCTCATCTCACCCCCGGAGGTGCTGTTGTGTCCCTTCCCAGGACCGCCAGCATTCGTCTGCCCGCGTCGTTTATCGCCGTTTTCCTACTGTTGATGATTTTCTCTGCCGCCGCCCAGGACGCCTCTACCGGCTCCATCCGCGGCACCGTTTCCGACCCTGGCGGCGGCCGCATCGCCGGCGCCCACGTGTGGGCGGTGAACAGCGCCACCGAACTTACCTACAGCGCGGAGACCAACAGCGAGGGCGCCTTCGTCTTTGACTTGCTGCCTCCCGGCGACTACGGCGTGCGCGCCGATGCTTCCGGCATGCGCACCGAATTGCGTACCGCCCAGCACGTGCCGGTAGGCGGGGTGGCGCAGGTGGACTTTCATCTGGTTCTGGCGGTGGTGAACGAAGCGGTTACCGTTACCGAGCCGCCCTCCCTGGTCGAAACCCAGACCAGCACCGTCTCCAGCGTGATCGACCAGGGCTCCATCTCCGATCTGCCGCTGAACGGGCGCCGCTTCAGCGACCTGGCGCTGCTGGACGGAGGTGTGACCCAGGACCCGCGCGGCCTGACTTCAGCCAGCAACGGCGACCTGGCCTATGGCGGAATCCGCGGCACCCAGACCAGCTACCTGGTGGATGGGGCCGACAACAATAACGCCTTCTTCGCGCAAGCGCGGGGACGCTACCGCGCGCCCTACCAGTTCAGCAATGAGGTGGTGCAGGAATTCCGGGTCTCCACCAACTCCTACGGCGCGGAACTGGGGCGCGCCGGAGGCGCGGTGGTGAACGTGGTCACCAAGTCAGGCTCCAACCGCCTGCACGGCAGCGCCTTCTACTACCTGCGCGACAGCCGTTTCAACGCCCAGCCCGCATTCACCGACTTCAAACCCACCGACCGGCAGCAGCAGTTTGGCTTCACCCTGGGGGGACCGCTGCGGCGCAGCCGGGCCTTCTTTTATGGCGGCTTCGACCAGCACATTTTCCGCGTGCCCACGGTGGTGCAGTTCGCCACCGGGGGATATAGCGTGGTACCGCAGCCGGGAAACTACCCGGTGGTCCCGCCCGACTACGAGGCCAATGACAAGGCGCTGGTGTTCGCCGCCGCCAACCGACTCTCGCAGATGGGGGGCGAGTACCGCTCCCAGCTGCTGGGCAACACCGCCTTTGCCAAAGTGGACTGGTCGCTGAGCCCGCGCCATTTCCTGAGCGCGCGCTTGAACACCTCGCGTTACTACGGCAGCAACAATGTGTTCTTCGATCCCGCCAGCCCGGTCACCAGCTACGCCATCAGCGACAACGGGGAAGAGCGGGTTTCTACCGAGAGCGGCACCCTCTCGCTGACCAGTTCGCTTTCGCAGCAGCTCATCAGCCACCTGCGGCTGCAGTTCTCCCGCGACCTGCAACAGTCCTTCAGCAACTCGGACACGCCGCTGACCCAGATTTACGACTTAATGGAGGGCTTCGGACGCTCCACCATCCTGCCCCGGCGCACCCGCGAGCACAAATTCCAGGTGGCGGACACGCTCAGCTTTGACGGCCGCCGCCACTCCTGGAAATTCGGCGGTGACGCCATGGTCACCTGGGTCTACAACTATTTTCCCTCGCTCTTCGGCGGGGAATACATTTTCGACAACATAAAAGTAAATCCCTGGACTTTCGCGCCCATGATTGGCGGCACCGAGCTCACCCCCTTGCGCGCCTGGGCGCACGGAGTGCCGCGCTACTACATGCAGAATTTCGGCACCGCCTTTTCCCACCCGGACACCCGTGAATACGCCGCCTTCGCCCAGGATACGATTCGTGTAACCGACCGCCTTGCCCTCAACCTGGGCGTGCGCTATGACCTGCAGACCTTTACCCATAAAGGGCTGGTGACGAACCCGCTGTGGCCGGATTCGGGCAAAGTGCCGCTGGACACTAACAATGTGGGCCCGCGCGTGGGCTTTGCCTATTCCCTGGGAAACGAACGTCCTTTCGTGATCCGCGGAGGCTATGGGCTCTTCTACACCCGCATTCCACAGATGTACACCTCCTCCATCGCCACCGATAACGGGATTGCCAGCACCCATCTGTTCCTCAACAACACCGACTTTTACGACCGCCAGCTCTTCCCCACCTATCCCAATCCCCTGTTCAAGTGCGGACTGACGGCTACCTCCTGCGCCGCCCCGGCCAGCGTCGCGGGCCGGCTCTCCACCGAGATTTCCGCATTTTCGCCTGCCTTTCAGACGCCCAGCGTGCAGCAGGGCAGCCTGAGCCTGGAACGCGAGATTGCCAACCGCATGGCGGTGGGCGCCTCCTACCTGTTTGTAAGCGGGCAGAACCTGATTCGCGCCCGTGACATGAATTTGCCGGTCCCCATGGTGGTCAGCTATCCCGTGTTCGACGATTCGGGAAACAACCTGCTGGGTTACTACAGCGTGGATTCCTTCTCCACCTGGCAGCTTGCGGACTCCATGACCTGCCCCTGGCCGCCCTGCATCAACCCGCTGCAGCGGCCCATTCCGCAACTGGGGGCGGTGAATGTGTTTGAGAGCGCGGCCAGCAGCGCCTATCACGGGCTCACGTTTTCCCTGCGCCGGCGCATGACCCACGGTCTCTACTTTCGTCTGGCTTATACCTATGCCCACGCCATTGACGATGGTCAGGACGCGCTGGTGGTGGGGCGTCCCGTCACCGTGCAGAACGCTTATTCGCCCACTGCCGAACGCGCCTCCAGCGTGACCGATCAGCGCCACCGCTTCGTGGTTTCCTGGATTGCCCAGCCGCGGCCTTTCCACGCGGGCCAGGAATTTCTCGGTCACATTTTTAACGACTGGAAGTTCTCCGGGGTGGTAACGGCGGGCAGCGGCCGCCCGGTGGACGCACGTATTTTTGGCGATCCCAA
>DATGGJ010000499.1:0-6267 GCA_035308585.1 Terriglobales bacterium | reverse complement strand
CGCCAGCCCGCGCAGCGGGCGAGATAGTAAAGCCCAGGGCGGAAGCCCTGGGAAACCGAGCCGAACTAAATCGCAGAGCCCCGTAGGGGCGGCACAAAAAACTTCGTCCCGAAAGATGAAAAGCAGGTCCTTCGCTGTGCTCCTTCGCTTAAGCTCGGTCGCGCAACTCAGGATGACAAATCAGAATAGAGCGGCGTGCGGCGCGGAAGCCGCCCCCTGATACGAGGAGCACGGCTGATCAGCTAGCTACTCAGCTTCACTTCTTCTCTTGCCGCGTAGTGGGATTCCACGTAGTCGTTGAGGATGGAGATAAATTCAGCCACGATTTTGTCGCCGCGCAGGGTGGTCATCAGGCGGCCGTCCACAAACACCGGCGCTTTGGGCTCCTCGAAGGTGCCGGGCAGGGAAATGCCGATGTGCGAGTGCTTGGATTCGCCCGGGCCATTGACCACGCAGCCCATCACCGCAACTTTCAACTCCTCCACTCCGGGATGGCGCTGCTTCCACACCGGCATTTGCTGGCGCAGGTAGGATTGGATCTGCTCCGCCATCTCCTGGAAGAAGGTGCTGGTGGTGCGCCCACAGCCGGGGCAAGCCGTCACCTGCGGGGTGAAACTGCGAATGCCCAGCGACTGCAGAATCTGTTGCGCCACCAGAACCTCTTCAGTGCGGTCGCCGCCCGGCGCGGGGGTGAGCGAAACCCGGATGGTGTCGCCAATGCCTTCCTGCAGAAGCACGCCCAGCGCGGCCGTGGAGGCCACAATGCCTTTCATGCCCATGCCCGCTTCGGTGAGCCCCAGGTGCAGCGGGTATTGGCAGCGCGCCGCCAGGCTGCGGTAAACGTCAATCAGGTCCTGCACGCCGCTGACTTTCGCGCTGAGGATGATCTGGTCGCGCCGCAGGCCGTACTGTTCCGCTTTGGCGGCCGAGTTCAGCGCGCTCACCACCATGGCCTCCATGGTCACGTCGCGCGCCTCCTTGGGTTCGTCGAGGCGCGAATTCTCGTCCATCATGCGGGTAAGCAGCGCCTGGTCGAGCGAGCCCCAGTTCACGCCGATGCGCACCGGCTTATCATTCTGCGCGGCCACTTCGATCATGATGCGGAAGTTGTCGTCGTCCTTGCGCCCCACGCTCACGTTGCCGGGATTGATGCGGTATTTGGCCAGCGCCCGGGCGCATTCCGGAAATTTCTTCAGCAGCAGGTGGCCGTTGTAGTGGAAGTCGCCGATGATGGGCACGCCCACGCCCTGCTTCTCCAGGCCCTCGACGATGTGGGGAACGGCGGCGGCGGCGGCCTCGTTGTTAACGGTTACGCGCACCAGTTCCGACCCGGCCCGGGCCAGGGCGGCAACCTGCTTGATGGTGCCGGGAATGTCGGCGGTATCGGTGTTGGTCATGGATTGAACCACGACCGGAGCTTCGCCCCCGACCCGCACCGCGCCTATGTTGCAGGTGTAAGTCTTTCTGCGCTGGGTAGTTGCCATCCGAAGGCTAGTTTAGCATGCGCTACGGCAGCCTCTGCGCCAGACCGGGCAGTGTCTTCACCAGGTCGTTGTAAATCACGACCACAAAGAACAGCACCAGGAACAGGAACGCCATCTGGTAGACGCGTTCTTTCACGTGCAGGCTGATGTCGCGGCCCATCAGGCTCTCAATAAACAGCATCAGGATGACCCCGCCATCCAGGATGGGAATGGGGAACAGGTTAAAGATGCCCAGGTTCAGGCTGATGGCCGCGGTCAACTGCAGCAGCGGTGAGAGGCCCTGGCGCGCCGCCTCGCCGGAAGCGCGGGCAATGCCGATAGGGCCCTCCATCTGCCGCATGGAAACCTGGCGGCGGACCATCTTCTCCACCAGCTCCAGAATCAGGGCGGAACTCTTCTTGTTGTCCTGCCAGGACTGGCTCACAGCGGCGGCGAAACTCAGCTGCGTGACCTCATCCGGTTCGCAGCTTATGCCGATGCGCCAGCGCGGTTCGTCCTCGCCCGGAACCGTCACCAGTTCCGGCTTTACCGTCAAACTCAGCTGCTGGCCCGCGCGCTGCACGGTAAAAGTTGCCGGCTTGCCTTTATTGTCCTGCAGAATCTGTATGATGGCCGGCACCGAGCGCACCGGCGTGTTATCCACGGCGACAATCTTATCGCCCAGTTTCATGCCCGCCTTATCCGCCGGCAGCCCATCCTCCAGCGAAGTCACAATATTGGGCTGGTCGGGCACGAATCCCGCGCTTCCATACTCATCCGGCCCAGTGGGCTCGGGAACAATCGTTTTGGTAATGGTTTGGCTGCCGCGCCGGAACTCAATCCGCAGCGGCTGATTGGGGCTGAGCACCATCTGCGGAATCACCTGCTGCCAGGTGGGATTGGGCTGGCCGTCATCTATGCGGACAATGGTGTCCCCAGGCTGCATGCCGGCTTTTGCGGCCGGTGAATCCTTGATCACGTACCCGACCAGTGCCGGCTTGTTGGCCCAGATCGGCCGCGAGAAGCTCACCATGTACACCCCGGTCAGCAGGGCGATGGCCAGAAAAATGTTCATGAACGGGCCGGCGATCGCGATGATGAACCGCTGCCAGCGGGGATGGGACAGGAACTCCCCAGGATCGCCCGTACGTGGCTCCATGGGGTTCTCCCCCGACATGCGCACGTAGCCGCCCAGGGGAATGGCGCTGATGCGGTAGTCCGTGTCCCCTTTGCGCCAGCCCAGCAGCCGGGTGCCAAAGCCGATGGAGAACACCTCCACCCGTACCCCGAACATCTTGGCCGTTATGTAGTGCCCGAATTCATGAATCAGGATCATGAACCCCAGCACTGCGGCTGTGGCGACCACTGCTAACAGGAAGCCATTCATAGACTTAGAAAACTACTCTCCGTGGTGGATTGCGGAAGCCGTCCACGGCAATGGGGAGTTGCTGCGGGACAGGTACTGCACCCGTTTCTTGGCGGCGGTGCGTGCCTCTGCGTCCGTTAATAGTATCTCACTTATAGATTCAGGTTTACGGTTTTCAGTTTCACCAAGAACGTACTCAATGGTCTCGGGGATCTGCTCAAAGCGAATGCTGCCGTCTAGAAACGCGGCTACTGCGACCTCATCGGAAGCGTTGAGAGCAATGGGCTTAGCGCCACCCGCCCGGGCTGCTTCGTAGGCCAGCCGCAAACAAGGAAACTTTTCCATATCGGGAGGAACAAAGTCGAGGTGCCGCAGGTCCATGACCGGGAAGCGCAGGCTGGAAACGATGCGCTCCGGATAAGTCAGGGCATACAGAATGGGCAGGCGCATGTCGGTGACCGAGAACTGCGCCAGAATGCTGCCATCCACGAATTCCACCATGGAATGGATGGTGGACTGGGGGTGCACGATGACTTTTACCTTCTCCGGAGGCACTGCGAACAGGCGGCAGGCCTCAATCACTTCAAAGCCCTTATTCATCAATGTGGCGGAATCAATGGTGATGCGCTGGCCCATCTTCCAGGTGGGGTGGTTGAGAGCTTCTTGCACTGTAATTGAGGCAAATGCGGACTTGGGAGTGTTCAGAAAGGGTCCGCCGGAGGCGGTCAGCCAAATGGCCTCCACCTCCTCCATGCGCCCCCCGCGCAGGCACTGGTGCACGGCATTATGCTCGCTATCTATGGGAAGCAGCGGCTTACCCTGACGCCGGGCCTCGGCGGTAAGCAGTTCGCCGGCTGCCACCATGCACTCCTTGTTGGCCAGGCCCACGGTTTTGCCCGCCTTAACCGCTTCGTAGGTGGCTTCCAGGCCGGCCACGCCGACAATGGCGCTGACCACAAAATCCACTTCCGGGTGTGTGGCTGCCTGCACCGTGCCTGGGGAGCCGTGAACCACCTCGATCTCGCGCAAGCCATCGCCACGCAGGCGGGAGCGCAGCTGGTCGGCATCCGCCTCACTGGCCAGCGAAAGTACGCGCGGGCGCCAGCGCCGCGCCTGCTCGTAAGCGGCTTCCAGGTTCCTGCCCGCGGCCAGGGTGAGCACGCGAAAACGCTCAGGATAGGATTCGACGATGGAGAGCGTGCTGCGCCCTATGGAGCCGGTGGAGCCCAGGATGGCGAGGGTTTTCATGGGTTCGGCATAGTTTACCGTGAAGCTGTCAGCTTTCAGCTATTGCTTTCAGCCGCTGAACGCTGATAGCTGACCGCTGATAGCTAAGACAGCACCCGCAGCGCGGCATAAAACCAGATTACCGGCGCCGCTAGAAGCAGCGCATCAATGCGGTCCAGCATGCCGCCGTGGCCGGGCAGCAAAGCTCCTGAATCCTTGACCCCGGCCCCGCGCTTGATGAGTGATTCCACCAGGTCCCCCAGCTGGGCGGCCAGGTTGATTGCCGCCGAGAGCACCAGGATGGTCACCAGGGGCCAGGGTTGCAGCGCAAAGTAGCCGTCGCGCCGCTCAATCAGATGCGCCTGCAGCAGCGCCGAACTGATGGGCTGCGCGTTGGCCAGAAAGGCCCAGCCCACCGCCAGGCTGCCCAGCATCGAGCCCACCGCCCCCTCCCAGGTCTTCTTGGGACTGACCCGCGGCGTCATGCGGTGCCTGCCCAATGCGCGGCCCACGAAGTAAGCCGTGGTATCGCCTGCCCACACCACCAGCAGCACATACACCAGCAGGATCGCTCCCGCCCACTGCTGCCGCACCTGCACCAGAAACCCCAGGGGGAGCGCGACATAGCCAAAAGCAAAGGCGGAAGCAGCGGCGGCGGGCAGCGCGGTGCTGAAATCGCTGCGCGCCATGCCGATCACCAGAAACACAAATGGCGCCAGCGCGGCGGAGAAGCCCATCGCGATCATGAAGCTGGCGGTGGCGATCAGCGGCTTGCCGCCGATGCCATTCAGCGCCAGGAAGAGAAACAGCAGGGCCACATAGACGTAGGTGGGCTTCCACAGCGGCTGCACCCGGTAGTGCTGGCAAAGCTGCAGGAACTCATGAGTGGTCAGCAGCGCCACCACCGCCACCACCGCCGAGAGCAGGGGGACAGGAGCGCGCAGCACGATCAGCAGGACGATGGGGATCAGCACCGCCGCGGTGGCAATGCGTTTCCACGGCCCAGAGGGGCGCTCAGTGTTTGCCGTTGCTATGGGTGACGGCTCCGTTGCCATGTTGAGGGTTGACCAGGCCGCCGTAACGCCGCTCCCGCTGCTGGTATTCCGCAATCGCTTCCAGCAGGTGCTGGCCGCGGAAATCGGGCCACAACGTGGAGGTCACATAGATTTCCGCGTAGGCCAATTGCCAGAGCAGGAAATTGCTCAGCCGCATTTCGCCGCTGGTGCGGATAACCAGGTCAGGATCGGGAAGATTCCGCGTGTACAGGTTGCGGGCAATGGACTGCTCGTCCACCCGCAGGTGATCAATGCCGCCGTTGGAAGCCGCCGCCTTCACCAGCGCATTGAAAGCATCCACCAGTTCGCTGCGCGCGCTGTAATTCAGCGCCAGGGTCAGGACCATGCCGCTGTTCTGCCCCGTCGCCTCGCGCGCCCACTGCATGCGTTCCTGCACCTGCGGCGGCAATTCGTGCTCCCGCCCGATGTACTCCAGGCGTATGTTGTTGCGGTTCAGGGTGGGCACTTCCTGTTTGAGGTAGCGGCGCAGCAAGGTCATCAGGAAGCCGACTTCGGTAGCCGGACGTTTTTTCCAGTTTTCTTCCGAGAAGGCGTAGAGGGTGACGGCGGGAATGCCGACTCGGGCCGCGGTTTCCACCGTCGAGCGCACCGAAGCCACCCCGGCGCGGTGCCCGGCCACACGCGGCAGGTGCCGCCGGTGGGCCCAGCGCCCATTGCCGTCCATAATGATGGCGATGTGTTGTGGGAGCCTTTCCGGGTCAAGCCGCAGATAAATTTCCGCTTCTTTGCGGTCCAGGCCGGCAGGAACCTTTGCTTGCGACAACGATGAAACCTCTTCTGTGTCACGAAGTTACCATACAGGGGGGCATTCTGCAATGAAGCGGATGGGGAGGGAACACACCTTGGTAGGTGCTTAGCGGCCGTCAGTGGTTAACCTGCAGCCGCCAACGACCAGCGACCACGACCGAACCTCTACTGCACCGCCGCTTCTTCGGGCACGATCGCCAAATCCAGCTTCTGGGGCCCGCGGATTACAGTGAGGTGCGCGCCGGCCCCCACCTGGGCCTCGGTAAGCAAGCGATGCAGGTCATCCACCCCGGCGATCCGCTTGCCATCCATCGCGACCACCAGGTCGGACTGGCGCACCCCGGCTTTTTCCGCCGGGCTGCCGTTTTCCACCGAAACCACCGCGATG
>DATGGJ010000498.1:0-4455 GCA_035308585.1 Terriglobales bacterium | reverse complement strand
CGTATTGTGGAATTGGAACACAACATTGCGGAAAAACACCTCAGCCTGGCTGAGAATCAGGACATCCACAAGGCCAACAATCTGTGGACCCAGGCGGACTTTACCGCCAAAGCTCCGGGCCTGGATTGGGCGGAATACTTTGCCGGCGCCGGGCTGAGCCAGCAGAAGAAATTCATCGTCTGGCAACCCGCGGCGTTCAGCGGCGAATCGGCGCTGGTCGCTTCCGTTCCGCTCGATACCTGGAAGGACTGGATGGCCTACCACCTGGTTGAGCGCTACGCCGCCGTGCTGCCCAAGGCGCTAGTCGACGAAAACTTCGCATTCTTCGGCAAGGAACTTCTGGGGACGCCGCAGCAGAGGCCGCGCTGGCAGCGCGGGGTCATGCTGACCAATGCTCTGCTCGGCGATGCCGTGGGCCAGATCTATGCCAAGCGTTATTTTTCGCCCCAGGCCAAGGCGGAGGCCCAGGCCATGGTCAGTAATCTGATCGCCGCCTTCCGCAAGCGCATTGACGCGCTCGACTGGATGGCTCCCGCCACCAAGGCGGAGGCCAAGGCCAAACTCGGCACTCTGTACGTTGGTCTCGGCTATCCAGAAACCTGGCGCGACTATTCCAAGTATGAGGTTAGGGCGGACGATATTTTCGGCAACGTGTGGCGCGCCAGCCTGTTCAAATATCACCACGACGTGGGCCGCCTGGGTGGCCCGGTTGACCGGCATGAGTGGTCCATGACGCCACAAACCGTCAACGCGGTCAATCTGCCGCTGCAGAACGCGCTGAACTTCCCGGCGGCAATTCTGCAGCCGCCCTTTTTCGATCCGGAGGCGCCGGCTGCCGCTAATTACGGCGCCATCGGCTCCGTCATCGGCCACGAGATCAGCCACACCTTCGATACCGAAGGAAGCACCTTTGACTCCAAGGGCCGCCTGCGCGACTGGTGGACCCCCGCCGACCTGCAGCACTTCGAAAAGGTCACGGCACAATTGGCTAAGCAGTATGACGCTTACCAGCCCTTCCCCGATCTGCATGTCAACGGGCAGCAGACGCTGGCGGAAAACATCGCCGATGTGGCCGGCATCTCCGCCGCTTACGACGGCTACCATGCCTCGCTGCAAGGCAAGCCCGCTCCCGTGCAGCACGGCTTCTCCGGCGACCAGCAGTTCTTCATCGCCTTCGGCCAGAACTGGGCATCGAAAGCACGCCCGGCGGCGCTGCGCCAGCAGGTGTTGACCGATCCGCACGCTCCCGCGGAATACCGCGCCGATACCGTGCGCAACATTGACGCCTGGTATTCCGCTCTCAAGGTAAAGCCGGGTGAAAAGCTTTACCTGGCGCCGGATGGGCGGGTGCGCATCTGGTAGATGACATACGCAAAGGCCGGGGCGAACTGCATCCATGAGTCATTGCAGTTGGAGTGGAACCCAGAACGTCCTGGAGCAGCAGCGGCTGTATGTGCCCAGTAGGGCTTTTTCGACTGCTTCGCTCAAGATGATAGTCGTGAAGAGGGGTTGTAATCCCGAAGTTGTCTTTCTCCGTGCCTCGATGGTGGAAAAGAAAAGCCCCGCATCGCTGCGGGGCCTCCACTGAGAGCTGACGCCGGCGGACTCTGGGATCGCTCACGCTCCCCCTGACGCCCGCCAAACGCCGTCAGTACATGTCGCCCATGCCGCCGTGTCCGTGGCCGCCGGGCATGGGAGCTTCCTTCTTTTCCGGAATCTCCGCTACCAGAGCCTCGGTGGTCAGCATCAGGCCGGAGATGGAGCCGGCGTTCTGCAGCGCGGTGCGCACCACCTTGGTGGGGTCGAGCACGCCGCCCTTGACCAGGTCCTCGTACTCATCGCTCTGGGCGTTGTAGCCGAAGTTGGTATCCTTCGCCTCCAGCACCTTGCCCAGCACGATGGCGCCTTCCTGACCGGCATTGCCGGCAATCTGGCGCAGCGGCTCTTCCAGGGCACGCTTCACGATGTTGATGCCGATCTGCTCGTCGCCCTCGCTCTTCAGCTTGTCGAGAGCGCTGATGCAGCGGGCCAGAGCCACGCCGCCTCCGGGCACGATGCCTTCCTCCACCGCAGCGCGGGTGGCATGCATCGCATCCTCAACGCGGGCTTTCTTTTCCTTCATTTCGGTTTCGGTGGCGGCCCCAACTTTAATGACGGCCACGCCGCCCACCAGCTTAGCCAGCCGCTCCTGCAGCTTCTCGCGGTCGTAGTCGCTGGTGGTCTTGTCCACCTGGGTACGGATTTCCTTCACCCGGCCTTCGATCTCCGAGTGCTTGCCGCGGCCTTCCACGATGGTGGTGTTGTCCTTGTCCACCGTGACTTTTTTGGCCCGGCCAAGGTCGGACATCTGCACGTTCTCCAGCTTGATGCCCAGGTCTTCGGTAATGGCCTTGCCGCCGGTGAGGATGGCGATGTCGCCCAGCATGGCCTTGCGGCGGTCGCCAAATCCAGGCGCCTTGACGGCGATGGCTTGCAGCGTGCCGCGCAGCTTGTTGACCACCAGGGTGGCCAGGGCTTCGCCTTCCACGTCTTCAGCGATGATGAGCAGCGGCTTGCCGCTCTTGGCGATCTGCTCCAGCAGGGGCAGCAGGTCCTTCATGGAGCTGATTTTCTTTTCGTGGATCAGGATGTAGGGGTCTTCGAGCACCGCTTCCATGCGCTCCGGGTCGGTGACGAAGTAGGGGGAGAGATAGCCGCGGTCAAACTGCATGCCCTCGACCACGTCCAGCTGCGTCTCCATGGTCTTGGACTCTTCCACGGTGATGACGCCGTCTTTGCCCACCTTCTTCATGGCCTCGGCGATGATGCGGCCGATGGTCTCGTCGTTATTGGCGGAGATGGTGCCCACCTGGGCGATCATCTCGCCGGTAACCGGCTTGGAGAATTCGTCCAGCTTGCCCTTGGCGCGGTTGCCTTCTTTGTCCACCACGCCGCAGATGGTCGAAACCGCCTTGTCAATGCCACGCTTCAGGGCCATGGGATTGGCGCCCGCGGCCACGGTCTTCACGCCCTCGCGGAAAATGGCCTGAGCGAGAACGGTGGCGGTGGTGGTGCCGTCGCCGGCCACGTCGCTGGTCTTGCTGGCGACTTCGCGCACCATCTGCGCGCCCATGTTCTCCAGGGGCTCTTTGAGTTCGATTTCCTTGGCTACGGTCACGCCGTCCTTGGTGATGGTCGGCGAGCCGAATTTCTTTTCAATAACCACGTTGCGACCCTTGGGGCCCAGCGTCACCTTGACCGCATCGGCCAGGAGGTTGACGCCGCGCAGGATCGCCTGCCGCGACTCTTCTCCGTGAACAATCTGCTTTGCCATACTTGTCGTCTCCTAAGATTTCGTTTCTTGCCCGGCATTTTGCCGGATGAAAACTTCTCGTTTGGGCAGCTCCTAGCTACTAGCTACCAACTATCGCTTGCCGGCGGTGGCGTGCTCTCTTTCGCTCTTACGCGCGCCTTCCAGAATGCCCAGGACTTCCTCTTCCTTCATGATCAGGAAATCCTCGCCATCAATCTTCACTTCGGTGCCGGCGTAGCGGCCAAACAGCACGCGGTCGCCGGCCTTGACGGCCAGGGGAAATACTTCGCCTTTCTCGTTGCTCTTGCCTTTGCCGACGGAAATGACTTCGCCCTCCTGGGGCTTGTCCTTGGCCGTGTCGGGAATGATGATGCCGCCGCGCGTGGTTTCTGCCTCTTCCACGCGACGCACCAGAATGCGGTCATGCAGTGGGGTAAATTTAGCTGCCATGCTCCTACTCCTTTCAGAGATTGGTCTCTGCGATGGGTTGAAATTTTGAGAACTAGAAAACTATGGGCGATGAAGAACCGCTTGCCGGGCGCTGTTAGCACTCTAACCCGTCGAGTGCTAATTCTAAAAGCCTTAGTGGCCTATTGTCAAGGGGTGAGTATCCGATGTAAGTCATTGTAACCTAAGTACGTTGCAGGCGCTCATTTCCCGTCCGAAGGAAAACGGCAGGACAACGAAGAGGTGGAACGTTGTCTCTAAGGAGAATGAGGGTGGAAAGGCCACTGGACAGTAGGAACCAAAGTGGTAAAGTGCGAACTGCTCTCGCCAGCCCAGTAGCGAGCGCCAAGGCAGCACTTCCCAGGTTGGTGGTATGCGGAACCCGTTCCTCTCGCGGCAGCAGTCCGCTGGATTCGAAGCTAACCCTGCAATAAATCATCAGCATAGTGACTCGTGGTTAAGATTGCGGCCTAGCCTGCTGCTGTGTGCGCTGCTTTTGTGTATCCCGATGTGGGGCCAGGAGCCGGCAGGACCGCCAGGGACGATTACAGCCAAGGCCGCTCCACCGCCCCCGCTGAATGGGCCGGCGCCGGCGGAGGTCACGAGCGTCCCCACCGACCATGCATCCAGACGCCTGAAACCCGAAGACAATGTTGACTTGATCGGGCGGCGCAATGTGGGTGGTGGAGTCAATTTTTATTCGCTGCGCAAAGAAC
>DATGGJ010000497.1:0-6755 GCA_035308585.1 Terriglobales bacterium | reverse complement strand
CCGCCGGCAAAAATCATGGCCTTCTCCAGTTGGCATTTCATGCGCCTCTGCATGGCAATTCTCCTCTCCTTACGGCTTGACTGGTTAGCTGAGCAAGAAACGGACGCGGCAGTTTGTCCTCTTTCATTGCGGCCCGGCGCGCACCGTCAGGACCGGGCAGGTGGCATGGCAGATGACCTTGTGGGTGCAGGCCCAGGGCAGGTGTGCGGTCAGCCGCACCGAGCCCTGGTGACGCGCTCCCATCACCACCAGGTCGGCATTCAGGTCGCTGGCCAATTGCAGTATCTTCTCCGCAGGGTCGCCGGTGGTGACGACGATTTGCGGCTCACAAGCCAGTCCGGCGCCCGCCGGCATCAGCTTTTCCAGTTCTTCATGCGCGTCGCGCATCGCCCGTTCCCGGTAATACATGGGAATGGTCGCGAGATCCTCCATCACGTGCAGGCAGCTGAGCCCGGCCCCGTAGTCGGCGGCCAGCGCGAATGCGTAAGGCAAGGCCTGCAGCGAGGCACCCGAGAGATTGCTGGTATAGATGACCTGCCGCAGTTTCCCGGCGGCAAGCTCGTTGCGCGTTACCTCCGGACCGATGGTCAGCACCGGGCAGCTCACGCTGCGAAAAATCTCTTCCGCCACCGAGCCCATCAGAAGCTTCTTCAGCCCGGCTCGGCCATGGGTCGCGATCACCACCAGGTCAATGCCGTGCTTCTTTACCATCTCTTGAAAGACCAACTCGGTTTCGCCCTTCTCCAGCACCACCTCGTAACGCACGCTGGCCAGGGGCGCGGAGCGGACGAATGTGTCCATGGCGTGTTCGGCCTGGTAGCGCAGTTCGTCCAGTTCGCGCGGCATCGGCTCCAGGGGAATGGGCTGCCGCGGCTCGGGAGGAATGGCGTGGGCCACAAACACGGTGCCGCCATAATGACGCGCCAGCCCTACCGCGTAGGGCAAGGCGCGCTCCGAATAGTCGGAAAAGTCAGTGGTGAAAAGGATTCTGTTCAGCGAAATCCGCGGGACCAGCTGAAGCGCCGCCATGGGACACCTCCGCCTAGGGGCAACTGCCCTAAACTATCTTTAGTGCCAAAGCGCTCCGGCTGCAGTGATAGGAATCACTTTCGGGGGTGACTCGGGCGACTTCTGGGCCACGGACTAAGCGGATTTTCACACATTGTTTCAGTGATAGTGAACCGAAATGGGCTGGAGAATCGGGGCCGGTCTCGAGTTTTCCTGACCGCATGCCGAGCCCTCACGCCTCGTATAAAGAGGCTTAACAGACACTCACCACTGCTTCAATATCCCTTTCTCTTATCCACCACTCCCAGCAGCGGCTCGCCGGCCAGAAAGCGGCGGACGTTTTCTGAAATCAGCGCGTACTGGCGCTCCCACAGCCGGGGGGTGACGGAGCCGGTATGCGGCGTGATGAGCACGTTCTCCATGTCCCACAGCGGGGAATCAGGGGGCAGCGGTTCCTTGTCCAGCACGTCGAGCGCGGCGGCTGCGATTGTTTTCTGCCGCAGAGCATCAGCCAGCGCGGACTCATCCACCAGCACCCCGCGGCCCACATTGACCAGGCAAGCCGTGGTCCGCATCTGCGCCAGGCGCGTGCGGTCCATCAGGCGCTGGGTCGAATTGGTCACGGGCGCGGCCAGCACCACGTAGTCCGAATTGGCCAGCAGGTCGGCAAGCTGTGCCGGCCCATAAACCGCCGCAACTCCTTCCGCGCCACCCCGCTCCGGATGCTCACGCAGGGCCAGCACCCGCATGCCCAGGGCGGCAGCGCGCCTGGCAATTTCGCGCCCGATGCTGCCCAGCCCGATCAGGCCCAGAGTCGCGCCCTGCAGCTCTCCCGGGACAGGTCCTTCGCTCCACATCCGTTCCTGTCCCCAAACATGCTGCTGCTGGTAGCGCACGGCCGCCGGAATCTTGCGCGCCACGGCGAACATCAGCGCCAGCGCGTGCTCGGCCACCACCGGCCCGTGTACCTCGCGCGAATTGGTCAGCACCACTTCGCTGGCCATCAGCTCGGGGAACATCAGCTGGTGCACGGCGGCGGCCGTGGAGTGAATCCAGCGCAGCTTGCGCGCGGCGCGAAACTGCTCCGGGCGCAGCGACCAGGCCAGCGCCGCATCGGCGTCGCGAATATGTTCGGTCACGCCGGAGTAGTCAGGCAGCTGCACCACTTCCAGTTCCGGAAAATGTTCCTGCAGCCGCTCGCGTACCCACGCCGGCGCGGTCCACAACTCAAACCTGTGATGCAGCGCGATCAGGAGTTTCATGGTGGCGACACATATTTATATACGAGAGAAAACTTGGGTGCTTGCGCGGAGGTGCTGGCGGGTTCACCACTCCTAAAAGGCAAGGCGCTACCGACCCAGAGCCGTGGAGAAGGCTCTCCCGATAGCGCCGCCAATAGCCCAAAAAACTTTGAGATGGAGTTTAATCTGCTGCCAGTAATTGTCTAGTACACAGCATGATTCTCTATTGGCCGGAGCTCCACGTCATGTCCACATGCACTGGAATCTCGTTCTTGATGGGGATGGTCAGCAGGGTTGGCGGGGCGATTTTGAAATCCGTCAGGGTAGCGGGAATTGTGCCCGTGAGCTGGATGTCCTTTCCGTGTTCCGCTACCTGGAACGGTATCTGTTTGAACTCCGCGGTCTGGCCGGCAAACTGAACCTGCAGATCAGCATGAACGGTTCCGGGCTTGATTTCCGATTCCGGCAGTTGCGTGCGCACAACAACCATGGGGAATTGCGCGCCACGCGTCACCTGCAGCATGTGCAGATCGCGGTTGCTGTCGCCGGAATTGAACGATTTCACCGGGGCGGCAATCAGGAACTGGCATTCGCCGCTGTGGCATTCGCCTTTGCCCCGCGCCGCGTGGCTGACCCCGTCAAAGTGGTGCAAGGGATGCGACGCGGAGTAGCTGATAGTGGAACTTTGCAGCATCCACTGGCTGTCGGCTGCCGCGAACCATGAAAACGCCGAAACCAAAATAGCGAGCAGGAGTGTTTTGCGCATGGCCGTCCTTAGAACTTGATGGAAACCGAAAGAAGAGCCAGGCCATAGGCGGCCGCCGTTACCACCCCCACCGGGCCGTGCGCGCTGGCAATGCCGTGAACTTTTTCTCCCTTGCTTTTCTGCGAATAAGCCATGGCGCCCAGAATGGGGGTGAGAATCATGCCCGGACCATGAATCCAGGCCAGGGCCTTGTGCAGGCGGATGGGCCCGCGGGTTTTGGTTCCCTTGATTTTGGGAGCGGCGATAGCGAAATATGCGGTGGTGAAGTACATGCCTGCGGTCAGCGAACCCAGACCGACATGCAAATCGCGATTACTGGAGCTGGTGGCTCTGCCGCCGGCGAATGTGCCACTGATCACGGTGGCCAGCATGGGCGCGGCGGTAATCAGGCCGAGCGTCTGGTGGACCTTCAGCATGTGCGTGCGCCGGTTCAGCCGCGCCTGCTCTTGCGCGCTTCCCTGAGTTTCGCTCTGGGGAAAGCCCAGGCTCCCCAGGGAAAGCCCGGAGCTCAAAGCGACATTCAGAGTATGGCTGGCTCCCGCCGCCAGGGTAACGCTCTGCGTGGCGGTGCTGAAGCTATCGGCCGCTACTGAAACTTCGTAGTTCCCGGGCGCGAGATTGGAGGCCCGGTAAACTCCGGCGGTATCGCTCTCGACTTCCGTGGATTGGCCGGTGGCCGCGTTCTTGATGGAGATTTTGGCATTGGCCACAACTTGCCCCGATGGGCCGGTCACCGTGCCCGAAAGCGTCGCGCCTGCCGCCTGCGCGCGCGAGGCATGTGGAAGCGCAACAAAAATCGCCAGGACCGCGATCGTGGAGACGAACTTCACCCTTTTCGAATGCATGTAGGCCCTCCTGCTGGCGTGGAGACTCGAAAGGATAAGCTGTGGGATTGACGGGGAATGATTTTGGATTTGACGATCTCGCTGCCGGTGCATGCCTGCACCATCGTCAATCCGCAACCTTCAATCGTCAACGGTGTTGCCTTTCTTTACAATTGCTGTTTCGGGCGCAGAACTAGGCTATCCGAAAAGATGCGGCTTTTGGGCCAAGCGAACAATAAAATTTGGAGAAACTCCGGAAATTGTCGCTCCTGCCGCAGCTCCTGCATTTTTTGAAAGTGCGCCGGCGCACGCCCAGCCACCAGCAGGCTTGTCCTCTTCGGCTGTCGCCCGTTGACCGATGGTAATGTGATTTTCCCGCTCCGCGCCCTTAAACTGCACTAAATTGGCGTTTTCCCCACCGTGCTTGGCGCCTTGGGGCCCAGTCTGGTTGCTATCGTTTTGGAGGACCTGATGGATTTCGAAAAGCCTGGGTATGTGCTCGAAATGCAGACGCGGGTGCGTCAGAAGATGCGGCTGCAGCCAAAGCAGGCAGCCTTCGGGTTGCTGCCCATGGAGTTGATGATGCAGCGGCCCCCTGCGGCCCTGCACCTTCCCGAGCCGCTGCCCCTGGCTGCCGCTCTCTTTTCCGTCGTCGGAATGGCCTGGGTTTTCCGCTGGTGGTCGGGAAAAGGACGGGTCCTGCCCAAGTAAGGGGGCTTCGGCTCTGCAGCAGCTACGCTGAATAATCGTCCTAACCGCCCTGCTCCTGCAATTGACTTGCGGGAAGCGGCGGCCTAACATCTTGCTCCTCGGGCCCTAGTGATTTTCAGGATTGCCGGGGAGGCCGCCATGTCGGTCGGGAATAAGGGCGCCAATGAAGAATCGACAGTCTGGGTACCGGTGTGCTGCAGCCAGGTAATGCGTCACAGCGTGTTCGGCAGTGCCGAAGGCAAATCGGTTGCGGCTGCGCTGGTGTGTAGTGCCTGCGGCAGGCACATACTGCTCCAACCTCAACCCATGACCTCTGTCCAGGACCTCTCCGGCCACGTAATTTCACTGCTGGCTACTGCCAAATCCCATAAGGTCGCCAATCTTGCCAGTGGTGCCGCGGCCGGCAGCGACGACATGGGAGACGAAACCCTCGCCTGAGGGCGGCACTGCCCTAGCATATTGGTTTGGCGGGCGTGAGTGCTCCGGGAACCGACGGCCGAAATCCTGAGCGCAGCCAAGCGGTAGTCCCGCAGAGTGCCCTACATTTCGCTCCTCCTTTAGGATCCGTACCTTAGCTACATTCGGGAAAACAACCAACTCTGCGTGAGCGAAACCCGGTTCCACCTCGTCTGAGTGCTGCACTCTCCACACACTGGATCTGGTCTCCTGGGCCAACCCGCTCGGTCAACCCTAGGCATCGTGGGGTGAAAATGAGGCTGGCAAAAGACCGCGCGGATCAACAACCAGCAACTTACGATCAGACACAACCGGCGTGATATGCGGCCCATCGAAGGTACAAGCGCCGCTGAAGACACCTGCTGTATAGCTCGTTTGTGTCCTTCGCTTGCTCCTCACCGGCTACCGAACACTAGCGCCACCGAATTTCTTCGGCAGGGTGAAGAGACGCTACTGAATCGCAATTTGGAGAATTTCCATGCGTTGGATTTGTACTCTGTTGATAGTCTGCGCGTTAGCGCCTCTGGCCATGCCTCAAGAGACCACCTCATACTCACAGCAGCAAGGCGACAATGAGAATACAGTGGAAGGAACCGTAGTCTCATCAAGCCGTGACACTCTGGTCGTGAGGACCGAAAATAATCAATACCAGTTGTTTGTTTTCGATAGCAATACTACTAAACCGAAGGTCATCGCCCCCGGCTCGCGCGTGCGAGTAGTCTCGACACCAGGTGAGGAAACGGGCAGTAGACTTGCAAGTAGCGTCGCAGTTCTCGAACCAGCCCCCTCGGCGCAAGGCAGCACTGCCACAACCCAGGCGGCGCCGGTTCCGCCACAGGTCCGAGAGGTGGAGAGCAAAATCAGGCGCGAAGCCCGGCGTTGGCGGCTGGGGGTGCGAGCAGGCGCGGCTCTCGATCCTGAGCTCCTCATGTTCGGCGTGCATTCCCAGATGGGCCCGATCTTCAACCGAAACGTATTTTTTCGACCCAACGCGGAGTTTGCCTGGGGAGAGGTAACCGACCTCATCGCGCTGAACCTGGAAGCAATTTACCGGCTGCCAGTTACAGCACGCCGGCAGAACTGGTCGGTGTACGTCGGTGCCGGTCCAGCCTTCACTTTTCTGCACCAGAACTTCCAGCGGCAGCAAGGCCAGGGCAGAAACATCGATTTCGGCAATTTCGATTTCGACACCGGTTTCAATATTCTTACTGGCCTGCAATTTCGCCGGGGTACGTTCTTCGAACTTAAGACGAGCCTCTACGCGCGACCAGCTCCCACTTTGCGATTAATATTCGGGAAAACCTTCTAGTCAGAATGGAGTGACCGGTCCCGATGAGGGACAATGCGTGGGTTATGCTGCTCTTGGTCGTAACCACAACGGGGGCATCCACTGGACCGACGAAAGGCTCCTCGGATCTCGCGGCCGAATGTGCGAAGATGATCGGCCGCGTCACCTCGCTTTGGAAACTGGCCACCGTTCCGAAAGTGCAAATCTTTTCACACACCTTTTCTTCTTGACAGGCCAGCCCAGACGCATAAAGATGCGTCCGCCTGTTCCCGGCCCTTGGTAGTGGATGTTAGCGTTACCCGCCCTATAGATGCCTAGCCTTCCCCGGTTTCTCACCTAGGCAAACAAAGGACCCTCAACGCAAGACCTATCAAAAGGTATCGACAGGAGCGTTAGTAAAATGACTACACTGTCAACAAAACTGCTTTTCACCTTTACGACACTGGGATTAGCCATTCTGC
>DATGGJ010000496.1:0-9649 GCA_035308585.1 Terriglobales bacterium | reverse complement strand
GGGTGGTCTAGGCTGGCGCGCGGCCGGAACCAGGACTAATGCTGGCGGAGATTGGGTCACAACCGGAGACGAAATCGCCACTGCCCGTTTGGCAAGAGCGCGCCTCCGGCTTCCGGACCGCGCTGCCGTCAAAGCTCGCGGTGTTGGAGCAATGGCTGTTGCCTCCTGAGCCGCCGCCAACTGCGGCGCTACGGTAAATTCCGCTGCGATGCCGAACATGGGCCAAAGCAGGCCGAAGGAGACGAGCAGGGCCAGGCTGAAGGCGGAGCGCAATCCAGTTCGCCACCAGGAACGCTGCTGCCGGTGACTGAGCACGGCGCGCACCCGCAGGCCCAGAATGGAAGCCGAAGCTGCGAAATCAATGCCCATGGACCTGCCCGGCTGCAGCATACGGAGGCGGGCAAAACGAGTAAGGGACTGGGCGTAATCGGCGCGATGCTCAGGGCGGCCGCTGACCACAGCCACATCGCAGGCCAATTCCCGCTGTACACGCATATGCTGGCGCGCCCGCCACACTGTGGGATGGAAGAAAAGGAGGCAGCGCACCAGGTCGCTGACGGCCGCCCATAAATAGTCCCGGCGAGCCACATGGATCAGTTCGTGATAAAGCACGTCTGCGAGCTGGGAGCTGTCGCTAAATTCCTCACAGACTTCAGGAAGCAGGATTCGAGGGTTCAGCCATCCCGCTGTGGCCGGGGAACTCAGTTGCGGCAAAATCAGCAGCCGGCAACGGCGCACCCCGAAGCCGCGGCACATCTGTTCAAAAAGCAGCGCCAGGTCGCGCGAAGGCTCGATGGCATGGCGGAGCGCCCGCCGCAGCACCAGATGCTGCCATAACATGTTGGCCAGGAACCCGAGCACTCCCAGCAGGTAAGCGGCAGCCATGATGGGTGCCACCAGCGCCAGAGCCGGCGCCCAGGTTGCCGGAAACAGCAGCGTGTGTGGAGCCGCCACCGCGGCTTGGTGTAAGGGCAGGGTTCCAACCGCTCTGCTGACCGACAGCCGTACCGGAGAAGGAAGCACTAGTTCGAGCCAATATCCGGCGGCACCCAGGAGGAAAAACAGCCACACCAGAAAGCGCCGCCGAGGGCTCGGGGACAAGCGGCTCAACAGCCAACATACAGCGTAAGCCGCAGCCACCCGCAGGAAATAGCTGGACAAAGCACTGGCGAAATGGGGGAAGGAGTCAGACATAGCGCACTCCAGTAGCGGCCGCTCCCGCCGCCTCTAGCTGGAGGATTCCCGCTTCTGCTGGCGGTAGCTCCTGATAAGAGCTTCCAGCTCGTCGAGTTCGGTTTCCTCCACCGGGCCGGCCTCCAGCAGGTTGACCAGCAGTTCGGCGGGCGAGCCCCCGAAGTTCTGCTCCATCAGCGTGCGCACCGACAGCTGGCCCACCTCTTCCCGGGTCACCCGTGGCTCGAACACAAAAACCCGTCCGCGGCTGGCATGCCTCGCCAGACCCTTTTGCTCCATGATGCGCAATAAAGTCTGCACCGTCTTGTAGTTGGGCTTGGGCGAGGAATCGGAGTGGTTCACCACCTCCTCCACCGTGGCTGGGCCCACCTGCCACAAGACCTGCAGGATGCGAAGTTCGGCCCGCGTAGGCAAAACTGTCTTGCGCCTGGTTGTCATGAATTAGCAACCATAGTGAGATGCCTTCCGTTCCCCGGAGGAGTTGGTTGATTTTGTATCTTAAGCCGTTAAGACTAAAAGTCAACCTATTTTTAGCCGCCCCGCCACGAGGCGGGGGACCAGCAAATGCCATGGCGCGTTTGCATTGCAAACTCATCAAAGTTCAGCTGCAATCAACGAGGCGGCTTCTCCAGTTGCGCCAGTTCCCGGGTATACAGGTGGTTGCTGGGAAACTCCTGCGCCAGTCCTTGCAGCAAGGCGCGCGCCTGGTCACGGTGGTTTTCGCGCAGTGCGGCCACCGCCAGCAACAGCCGGGCATAGGGAAGCAGGTAGTGCCCCTTGTCGGCGACCACCTGGAGTTTTTGCAGGCCGCCGGCTTTATCGGTTTCCGCTCCCCCCAGGCGCAGCAGCCAGCGCACCGGCGCGGGCTTCTGGCTGAGCAGGTAATTCTCAACGCCGATCGCCAGGTAGGCGTCGTAGTAGTCCGGTTCTCGTGCCAGTAGTTGCTCGGCGACAACGCGGCCCTGCTTCATATAACCCAATCCGGCCAGGTAGCGTTTCTCAATCAGAGCAGTGTAATCGCCGCGTAATCCCAGGCGCAGGGCCTTGGCAAACAGCGCATTGGCATCATGCGGATTGCGCTGCAGGGCCGCATCAGCGAGTTGCTGGGTTTTCGCCAACTGCCCTTCGAAGGCCTGCCGCACCACCGGGTCGGGAGACAGCCGGGGCTGGTTGGCCAGGTTGTTGTCGTTGGTGAAGAACTCGAACTCCAGCACGTGCAGCCGGTTAAATTCGGAAAACAGGTAGGCGGCGGCGTCGGATGCCGGGCCCAGCGGATCTTGCGGGTGCTCGTGCTCCCATGCGGCGAAAGCCTGGTGAGCTTGCCCGAACTGCAGGTTGTACATATCGCGGTAGCCGCTGTCCAGCAGGGAAGACGAAGTCAGGCCGGTAGCGTGGGCGCACACGGTTGCCAATGCGCACACCAGCGCCAGCAACATGAGCGCGTTCGGAATATATCGTGGCCTTGACATCACCCTGCCATCGCTCGCCGGGCCAAGCCTAACGCATCCCACCAGAAGACATTGGAACTATGCACGGTCTCTATCACGTCGCGAACTGCGGCCACGAACTCCTCCACCTGTATTTCGCTGACCACAAGCGGCGGGGCTACCTTCAGCACCATAAAATTGTTTCCGCAGATCTGGGTCAGAATCCCCTTGTCATGGAACAGGCGCATGACCAGCATTTGCCCGAACAGCCCGTTATGGATCCTGCGGAAAGCCTCAAACGCGGCGCGCAGACGCAGCTGCTTCGGAGCTTTGAATTCGATGCCCGACAGCAGGCCCAGGCCACGTATCTCTTTCACCATTTCATAACCGGCCAGGGCTTCACGCAGCCGGCGGCGCAGATAATCGCCCAGTTCCAGGGCGCGCAGCCCGAGGCGCTCGCGATCGAGCACCTCCAGAGTCGCCAGCCCGGCCCGCATGGCCAGCGCGTTCTCGCTGAAGGTGGAGGTATGCACAATGGCACGCTGCAGGGAATCATAGACCGAAGCGTAAATGGCGTCGGTCATGAGCACCGCGGCGCTGGGCACAAGCCCGCCGCTGAGAGCCTTGGCCAGAACCACCATGTCAGGCTGCACGCCGTAGTGGTGTGCGGCCAGGAATTTGCCGGTGCGCCCCAGCCCGGTTTGTACCTCGTCGAGCACGAAAAGGGTGCCGTGCTTGCGGCAGAGCGCCTGTGCCATCACCAGGTACTCGCGACTGGGAATCCGGATGCCGGCTTCCGCCTGGATAGGCTCCAGGATAAGCGCAGCGAAACCACGGCTGGCCAGCTTCTCCTGCAAGGCGGGCAGGTCACCGAAAGGAATCTCTTCGGCGCCCGGCAGCAAGGGGCCGAAGCCCTCGCGCCAGAACGGATCCCCCATGAGCGACAGCGCGCCACAAGTCAGGCCATGGAATGCGCCTTTGGCATAAAGCAGGCCGGAGCGGCCGGTGTGGGCGCGGGAAAACTTGATGGCCGTTTCCACGCCTTCGCTGCCCGAACTGCAGAAAAATGCTTTGTGCAGCCGGTCGCCGGCGCGTGTGCACAATTCTTCCGCCAGTTGTCCGGCGAGATCGGGCACGTGGCTCTGCAACATGCCAGGGCCGTTGCGTTCCAGTTCCGTCCGCAACGCCGCGACAATATGAGGATGATTGTGCCCGGTGTTGTGGACGCAGTAGCCGGAAAGAAAATCGAGGATGCGGCGGCCGTCAGCCGTGAACAATTCAGCGCCCCTGCAGCGCGTGTAGCGCTGGTTCATGCGCAACACGTTCAGCAGCTTGACCCACTGCGGATTCACATAAGCGCTGTAAAGCGACGTCGGCGATCCGCTGGCGGCTTCGCCGGCCGGGACAGGAGCTTGCGGCAAGACTGGATTCAGTGCCATTGGGTTATACAAACACCGCTTGCAAAAAAAGTTGGTGTGGGCCCGAAGCGGCGCGGGATGGGCTTCTTGGCGGTGTGCCCACAAACATGCCTTGACGAATCTTATCTACTTTAACAACCTGCCCGGCAGCAGCGGTGTAAAGAAGTGTAAGACACGTTTTACAAATCTTTACGTTCGCTTACCTACTTTTTACCGAGCACGTGCTTGCTTCCGTGATAGATGGTAGAAGAGGAACTGAGCCTCCGCCGACAACTGTTTTTCCCGTTTCCCAGTGCCTGAGATGGATTCAGCAAGCAACATTTCCTGCATTCGCGGCTCGCGCCCGTTGCACGGCCGGCAGTGCTTTCGCGTGCTTCTGGCCGGGCTGGCAATACTGACGGCTGCCGGCGCCGAAGGTTACGCCCAGAATGTCTCGCCGGTGGCGGGCGAAGTCTCCGGAATCGTAAGGTCGGGCAACATGGCAGTGCCGGGAGCGACGGTTACGGCCACCGATGCAGATAACGGAACGCGCATCGCCACCACCACCAGCAATCCCGATGGCAGTTATACGTTGCCGCTTGCCGCCGGGGACTACTCCGTGGAAGTGCGGATGACCGCCTTCGCCACCGCTTCCCGCGAAGTGGTCATCAACGACAGGGTTTCACGGGTGCGAGCGGATTTTGATCTGGTGCTGCAGTCGCGCATCCGGCAGATGCCCGGTGGTGGCGGGTTCGCAGGCACGGGGCGAGTGGGTGGTCAAAGCTCCCCGGCCATGCAGGCCATGCTCTCCTCCGGTGGCGAGGAGGGTGGTGCGCAGGCTGATCAGGTTGTCCCCCAGGGAATGCCGGTGCCCGGCATGGCGCCCAATGCTGCTACCGAATCTGTGGCGGTCTCCGGCAACACCGTCAACAGTCAGTTTGCCGGTCTCAGCACCGCTGAGATGGAGCAGCGCATGCGCGAGTGGCGCGAGCAGCGTGCGGATAATAATGGATACCGGCAAGGCGCGGGAGGCCCCGGCACAGTGGGACCCGGCGGCCCGGGCGGCCAAGCTGCGCCCGGCGGCCCGGGCGGAAGTCCGCGGGGCGGCGGTGGCGGCCCCATGATGATTTTTGGCGGCCGCGGCCGTTTCAATATCAACCGCCCGCATGGCACCTTGTTTTACGACTTGGGCGACGCCGCGCTGGATGCCGCGCCCTACTCCCTCACCGGAGCGCCCGTTTCCAAGCCGGGCTACGTGCAGCACAAATTCGGCGGCGGACTGGGCGGCCCGCTTATTATTCCCAAAATCTACAACGGTGGCGATAAGACCTTCTTCTTCCTTTCCTATACCGGTCTGCGCTCCACCGATCCCTATGACGCCTTTTCCACGGTTCCCACCCTGGCGGAACGCAATGGCAACTTCTCCAATACGCTGGCGCGTTCCGGCCCGAACGCCGGTTCTCCGGTGACCATCATCAACCCTCTGACCGGGCTCCCATTTTCTGGCGGCATAATTCCGCAATCACAGATCAACCCAGCGGCGCGTGGGCTGCTGCAGTTCATCCCTGTGCCCAACCTCCCTGGCACGGTGGACAATTTTCACTATCTGACCTCCGCCACCGACAATGAGAACAATTTGAACGTCCACCTGGTGCACTCATTTGGCGGCGGCACCATCGGTCCTTGGCGGCGCGGCGGCAAACGCAACAATCTGAACGGTGGCTTTCACTACCACAATTCGGACATGGGCCTGACCAATCCCTATCCTACCGTCGGCGGTAACACTTCGGTGCGTGGTTTTGACGTGCCCCTCGGCTATGTGCGCAGTCTGGGCAAGATCACCAACATTGCGCGCATGGATTACAACCGCGAAACCATAGCCACGCGCAATCTTTACGCCTACCTGCAGAACATCACCGGCAACCTGGGCATTACAGGAGTCTCGCAAAATCCATTTGACTGGGGGCTGCCGAATATATCGCTCACTAATTTCGGTTCCATCAACGATACCAATCCTCTGCTGCGGCGTGACCAGACCTGGAGCTTCTCCGATTTCATGATCTGGCGCCAGGGACGGCACACGGTGCGGTGGGGCGGAGACTTCCGCCGCATCCAGCTCAACACCGAGACCGACAACAACGCCCGCGGAAGTTTCACCTTTACCGGCATAAACACAGCGGAGATGGTAAACGGCAAAGCGCTGCCTGGCACGGGATACGACTTGGCAGATTTTCTGCTCGGCCTGCCGCAACTGACCTCCGTGCAATCCGGCAACAACAACTACCACTTCCGCGGCAACTCCTGGGACCTCTTTCTGCAGGACGATTGGCGCCTGCGCGGCAACCTGACGGTGAATTTTGGCCTGCGCTACGAATATTTTTCTCCCTTCACAGAAACCAACAACCAGATCGCCAATCTGGATCTGGCGCCCAACCTGCTGGCCTGCGGGGCGCTGCAGACCACCTGCGTGACGCGGGTGCTGCCTGGCCAGAGTGGACCCTTCCATGGCCCATTTCCCGCCACGCTGGTGCGCCCCGACCGGAACAATTTTGCTCCCCGCGTGGGCATTGCCTGGAAGGCTTTGGCCAACACCGTCGTGCGCGCCGGCTATGGCATCAACTACAACACCAGCGCCTATTCCGAGATCGCGCAGCAGTTGGCCTTTCAGCCCCCCTTCTCGCTGACCTCGACCAACATCGCTTCACCAATCTTGCCGTTGACATTGCAGAACGGCTTCCCGGCGCCAGCTCCGCAAACTATCACCAACACCTACGCAGTGGATCCGAATTACCGACTCGGCTACGTGCAAATCTGGAATCTCGACGTGCAGCAGGAATTGACTCCCACTATTGTCATGAATGTGGACTACACCGGCACCAAGGGCACACGTCTGGATATGTTGGAAGCCCCCAACCGCACGGCTACGGGGATATTGCTGCCCGGAGTGCAAGCTTTTTTGTGGGAGACTTCGGCGGGCGATTCCGTGGCTCATGCCGGCAGCCTGCGTGTCCGCAAGCGTTTGCAGCGGGGCATTTCCATTGGCGGTACCTACACCTTCTCCAAATCCATTGATAACGCCTCTTCGCTGGGCAGCGGCGTCAGCATCGTGGCCCAGAATGCCTTCGACCTGGCAGCTGAGCGTGGTCTCTCGAGCTTCGACCAGCGCCATCGGTTCACCGCGGACTACCTGTGGGAACTGCCTTTTGGCGCCGACAAACGTTTTCTGGTCCAGAGGGGCGTAACGCGCGATCTGTTCGGCGACTGGCAATGGAGCGGCGACTGGAGCATCGAGTCCGGCATGCCCTTCACCGCGCGCGTGCTGGGTTCGTTCACTGACGTCAATCGCGGCACCAACGGCACGTTGCGCGCTGACCTTACCGGACAGCCCAGCAGCCTGCCCAATCCCACGGTGGGCGAATGGTTCAACACTGCGGCCTTCGTGGCGCCCCCTGCTGGCAGTTTTGGCGATGCCGGCAGGAACACCATCATCGGCCCGCCGACCGTACTTTTCGACATGGCCATGACCAAGGTGATTCCCCTGGGGGAGGCTCGGATGCTGGAAGTGCGCGCGCAAGCCAGCAACGTTTTCAACACGCCGCAGTTCACGGTCATTGATACCACCGTGAACTCACCTTCGTTTGGACGGGTGACGGCAGCCAGCAATATGCGGCAGATTCAGCTGGCTATGCGTTACCGGTTTTAGAACAGCATGGCTGCAAATCGGCAACTTCGCAAAAGCTGGGCGGGACAGCCGCTCGCCATCGCATTGTGCGCGGCGTTGCTCGCCGGCCAGGTGCCGGCGCAAATCGCTGGCCATCCGCAGTACACGTTTCGTACGTTCAGCGAATTGGTGCTGGTAAACGTGACCGTGCGCGATCGCAAGGGCAACCTGGTGCGCGGCCTCACCGCCAGCGATTTCACCGTGTTGGAAGATGGCAAACCGCAGCATATCGCTTCCTTCGACATCGAAAATACAGAGGCCGCCCTGCCTGCGAGCGCGCAGCAGGCCAAGGTCTTCACTGCAGGGACTGCACCAGGCACCTCGGTCGCCCAAATGGATAAAAATGCGGTAAAGGATCGCCGCCTGGTGGTGCTGTTTTTCGACCTCAGCTCCATGCAGCCGGAGGAGGTGGACCGCTCGGTGAAAGCGGCGGAAGATTACGTCAACAAGCAAATGGCTCCCGCCGACCTGGTAGCGGTGGCTTCGCTCGATTCCTCGTTGCTCGTCAACCAGGATTTCACTTCCGACCGCACGCTGCTGCTGAAGGCGGTGGACAGCTTCAGCTCCAACAGCGGTCAAGGCTACGAAGAAGGCTCCACGGGCACCACTGAAGGCACGCCGGAAAGCTCGCAGCCCTTCACTCCCGACGACACCGAGTACAACATCTTCAACACCGACCGGCGGCTGGAGGCGCTGCGGGCGCTGGCCGAGTCCATGGCGCGGGTGGAGCAGAAGAAATCCATTATTTATTTCGCCAGCGGCATGGACCGAACCGGGGTGGAGAACCAGTCCGAGCTGCGGGCCACTATCAACTCGGCGGTGCGCTCCAACGTTTCCATCTACACGGCGGACACACGCGGTCTGCAGGCCATGGTGCCGGGAGGCGAGGCGCAGCAGGCGAGCCTGCGCGGCACGGCTCCGTATTCAGGGAAGTCAACCCTCAACCAGTACAACTCGAACTTCACCACCCAGGAAACGCTGGTTACCCTGGCCGGCGACACCGGCGGGCGCGCTTTTCTGGACAGCAACGACTTCAGCCAGGTCTTTCGCCGGGTGCAGGAGGATACCTCCACCTACTACCTGCTCGGCTATCGCAGCAGCAATCCCGTGCGCGACGGCCGATTCCGCCGCATCACCGTGCGGCTAAACCGGCCGGACCTGAAGCTGGTCTATCGCCGCGGCTACTACGCGCCGGCGGATTTCCGCCATACCAATCGCGAGGATCGCGAGAACCAGTTGGAGCAGGAACTGGCCTCCGACTTGCCCAGCACCGACCTCCCGGTGTTTCTCTCCGCAGGATACTTCCGCATGGGTAAAAATCGGTTTTATGTGCCGGTTTCGATTGTGGTCCCCGGCTCAGAGATTCCCTTCAGCCGCAGTAAGGACCAGGACCGCGCCACCATTGACGCGCTTGGAGTGGTGCTCGATCCGGCCAAACGGCCCATGGCCCGCGTACGGGATACCGTGAAGCTGGCGGTGCGCGGTTCGCTGGAAGTGCAGCGCAAGAACGTGCAATACGACACCGGCGTGGTGCTGCCGGCGGGAAAGTATCATGTGAAGTTTATTGTGCGCGAGAACCAGACGGGCAGGACCGGATCGTTTGAAACCGACCTGCTCATTCCCGACATGAAAAATGCGCCGCTGAAGATGAGCACAGTGGTGCTGGCGGCTCAGCGGCAGCCGGCCAAAGGACACGAAGACAATCCCCTGGTGCGCGGCGGCTGGGAATTGGTGCCCAGTGTCACCCACGTTTTCTCTTCCAATCAGCAGCTCTACGTCTATTACGAGGTATATGACCCGGTGCGCGAGATGGCCAGCCAAGGCCCCGGGCCGCAGCAGCGTGCCAGCGCCAGTTCTGGCATACGGCTGCTCACTAATGCGGCCTTTTTTCAAGGCAGCAAAAAGGCGTA
>DATGGJ010000495.1:0-6656 GCA_035308585.1 Terriglobales bacterium | reverse complement strand
AACGCGTCGCCGCAACTCTCGGCGCCGCCGAAGGTCTGCCGGGGGAAACGCGCCACCGGCAGGGCCGCATTGGCCTCCAACGCGATGCCGCCCTCAAAGTGAAAACGCTGCGTTTCCGGCGGCAGTTCGGCCGGACGTAATGCAAAACCGGCGGGGGAATACAGTTCGCGCCAGTTGGCGGATACCTGGGTGCTGCTTGCCGCAGGGGCTGCGCTGGAAAGCGCGGCAGTGGCGGTAGGCCGGGCGCCAATTTGGGCCGCGAATTGCGGCGCCGGCCGAGCCTTCATCAGCGCAGCACGTACCGAATCGCGCACAAAGTCGTGCACCACGCTCTGCTGGCGGAAACGCACCTCGGTCTTAGAAGGGTGCACGTTAACGTCCACCTCAGCCGTGGGCAGCTCCAGGAAGAGCAACACCACCGGATAGACGGTGGGCGGCAGGATATTGCGGTAGGCCTCAGTGATGGCGTGTTGTATCAGGCGGTCGCGGATCAGCCGCTGGTTCACGAAGATGTAAATGGAACTGCGGTTCAGCTTCTGTATTTCCGGCTTGGAAACAAAGCCGCGCACCCGGATTTGGCCGGGCTGCCTGTCGGCGTTGTCTTCTTCTTCCGGCTCCCGCCGTGCCCAGGGCGGCGGCTGGGGAAGCCCGATGCGCTGCAACTCGACCTGGGCCGCGAGTGGGATCATCTGGTCCAGTGTTTCTTTTCCGAAAACCTGATAAACGCGCTCGGCGTGAGTGGTCACTGGAGGCGCCACCAGCATGGCGTTGGTCAGCGAGTGCAGCTCGAAGTGCTTGTCCGGATGCGCCAGCGCGTAATGGGTGACCAGGGAAGCGACGTGGGAAAGTTCCGTGCTCTCCGCCTTCAGAAACTTTTTGCGTGCGGGCACATTGAAGAACAGGTCGCGCACCGCAATGGAGGTGCCCCCCGGCAGGCCGGCTTCCTCCACCCGCAGCAGCTTGCCGCCGTTGATCTCGATCACAGTGCCGGCAGCATCGTCGGCAGCCCTGGTTTCCAGCCGCAAACGTGAGACCGAGGCGATGGAGGGCAGCGCCTCCCCGCGAAAGCCCAGGGTGGCCACGCTAAGCAAATCATCAGCGGTGCGGAGTTTGGAGGTGGCGTGGCGCTCGAAGGCAAGCATGGCGTCGTCGCGGCTCATGCCGCAGCCATCATCGGTGATCTGAATGAGCCTCTTTCCGCCTGCCTCCACGTTTACCCGGATGTAGCGCGCGCCCGCGTCCAGAGCGTTCTCCAGCAGTTCCTTCACTACGGATGCCGGGCGCTCGACCACCTCGCCAGCGGCGATCTTGTTGGCGACGTGCTCCGGAAGTACGTGGATTTTGCCCATGCAGGTGGTTGCGCCGGGTATGAACGACGATGCACGCAGATTAAATCAAAAAGCGAAAAATCAGAAGCGCGCAGGGCTCGCATGTGAGCCTTGGGTTGGTCGCCCGCACTTCGGTAACTTTCCGTGGGCCGGAGCAGGCGCTAAATTGACGCCATGGAAGCCACCCGCTACCTGTGCGTGATCTGCGAGAAAGACGAGAAGCAGTGCGCGTGCGACCGCTATTGCACCATCTGCTTCGGCGAGGATAATGTGCGCCTGTGCCAGGACGGCTGCTATTACTGCCGTACCTGCCGCGAAGCCTGCGATTACCAGGCGCAGGAGTAGTTTTCCAGGTTTCAAGGTTTCAACGTGAGTTTCTCAGCGTGAAACCTTGAAACATTGAAACTTTGAAACCTTAAATCACCACCGTTTCCTTGTACTCGCCAAATTCTTTCCGCAGCGTATCTGAAATCTCTCCCACCGTGGCGCAGGCTTCCACGGCGGCAACAATGTGCGGCATTAGGTTCTCGCCGGAACGCGCCGCCTCTTCCACTCCTCGCAGAGCAGATTGCCAACGCTGGGAGTCGCGGCGCGCCCGCAACGCCCGCACCCGCTCCACCTGCTTACGTTCCAGGCTCTCATCCACGTGAAAGATGGGCACCGTGTGCTCCTCCTCGCTGGTAAAGCTGTTCACGCCCACCACCACCGCCTCCAGGCGGTCCACCGCTTGCTGGAATTCATAGGCGGCGTTCTGGATTTCCTGCTGCACATACCCGCGCTCGATGGCGCGCAGCATGCCGCCCAGGGCGTCAATCTTCTCCAGGTAAGCTTTGGCGCGATTTTCAATTTCGTTGGTCAACGACTCGAGGTAGTAGGAGCCGGCGACCGGATCTATGGTCTGGGCCACGCCGGATTCATAGGCAACAATCTGCTGGGTGCGCAGGGCGATACGCGCGGCTTGTTCGGTGGGGAGGGCAAGGGCTTCGTCGAAGGAATTGGTGTGCAGCGACTGGGTGCCACCCAGCACCGCCGCCAGCGCCTGCAGAGCGGTGCGGACAATGTTGTTCTCCGGTTGCTGCGCCGTCAGCGTGGAGCCCGCGGTCTGGGTATGGAAGCGCAGCATCCAGGAGCGCGGGTTGGCGGCATGGAAGCGCTCGCGCATGATGCGCGCCCAAATGCGGCGCGCGGCGCGGAACTTGGCCACCTCCTCCAGAAAATTGTTGTGGCAGGCAAAGAAAAAGGAGAGGCGGGGAGCGAAGCGGTCCACGTCGAGCCCGGCATCTATGGCTGCCTGCACATAGGTGATGCCGTTGGCCAGGGTGAAAGCCACTTCCTGCACGGCGGTGGAACCGGCTTCGCGCATGTGGTAGCCGGAAATGGAAATGGTGTTCCACTCGGGCACATGCTGGTTGCAGAAAGCGAACAGGTCGGTCACGATGCGCATGGCCTGCTGCGGCGGGTAGATGTAGGTGCCGCGGGCGATGTACTCCTTCAGAATGTCGTTCTGCACCGTGCCGGAGAGCTTGCGCGGGTCCACGCCGTTCCGCTTGGCCACGGCCACATACAGGGCCAGCAGGATGGAGGCAGTGGCGTTGATGGTCATGGAGGTAGAAATCTTGCCCAGGTCAATGTCCTGGAAGAGCCGCTCCATGTCCTCAATGGAATCAATGGAGACCCCGACTTTGCCCACTTCACCGGCCGCGAGGGGGTGGTCGGAGTCCAAACCGATCTGAGTGGGCAAGTCAAAGGCCACAGACAGGCCGGTGGTGCCGTGGGCGAGCAGGTACTTGTAACGTTGGTTGGATTGCTCGGCATCGCCCATGCCGGCGTACTGGCGCATGGTCCAGAGCCGGCCGCGGTACATGGTGGGCTGCACGCCGCGGGTAAAGGGATACTGCCCGGGGTAGCCGACATCATGTTCCTGGTCGAAGCCCGCCAGGTCAGCCGGAGTGTAGAGAGGATGAACGCTGATGTGGGAGGACGTTTTTTGATTGTTGGTTAGGGAGGGGGATTCGGCTCGAAGTGGCCGTTCGTTTACTTCCTGCTGCAGTCCGGAGCCGGACTTCACATTCTCGGCCATGTCACTTCCCGCTCAGGATTTGTTGCGCACGCGCCAGAAGGAGCTTACTCCAAAGTAGAAGAACAGGAGCATAAAAAGGGCAGCCAATACCAGACGGGCGCCGCTCACCTTGCCGGCCTGGTACTTGGGATACTCATCCACCAGAGCCCCTCCCCCAAGCAGCGCCAAGGCGAGGAAAAAGAAGCCGGTTACCTGCAGCCATAACAGGCGCAGCACCCGGCTGAAATGGGAGAAAGTCACGCGCCCGGCCCGGGTCAGGGCGGATACGCGGCGGCTCCGGCCCGCCTGGCGCGCCGCCACCCGGGTGGCTACCCGAGCTACCAGGCCTATCTTGCGCGCTGTGGAAATCCCCGCCACCTGCCCCACACAGGCATTCTACCAGCCCTTGAGGGCAAGCTTCTGCCAATGGGAACGAAACTCTGAGGCCATCTTCGGCATCGAATGATGTGAGGCGGACCCGGTGGCAGGGTGAAACGGAGCGCAGCCGAGGGAAGTGTGGACCAACAACTCAAGAAATTGATCAAGGAACTGGGCGATGCCATTAGCGAGTCGCTCACCGAATCGGAGCAAATTGCTGACGTTATTTCCCGGATTAAGGCCGGGGGATACGACATTTTTCTGGTGCTGGAGGCCACCATCGGATTCAACAAGCAGGACGAGAAGCCTTCCCGCCGGCGCCCCACCATCACGGCCCGCACCCGGGTACCCGAGTTCAAGCTTAACTCCCAGGACATGAAATTCCTCAAATCGCTGAAGATCAGCGCCGACGACGCCGCCTAACCGCGGCGTAAGTCGCTCCCTCCGTTGTCTGTACCGGGTATTGTGCTAGCATTTACGGTTTGCGCCGAGCGGCCGTTGGCCGCTGTGGAGCGGAGCCGCCATGAAGGATACCCTGGGAGTGCTGTTGGCCGGTGGAGCGGGAGAGCGCCTCTATCCCCTGACCCGCGACCGCGCCAAGCCGGCAGTGACCTTCGGCGGCATCTACCGCATCATTGACATCACTCTTTCCAACTGCGTCAACTCCGACCTGCGACGGGTTTACATTCTCACGCAGTACAAGGCGCTGTCCCTGAACCGCCACATCCGCGAAGGCTGGAACATCCTGGCGCGGGAGATGGGCGAGTTCATCGAAATTCTGCCCCCCATGAAGCGGGTGAGCGAAAACTGGTACATGGGCACGGCGGACGCGGTTTACCAGAACATTTATTCCATCGGCTCGGAACAGCCGCGGCACGTGCTCATCCTCTCCGGCGACCACATTTACAAGATGAATTACGGTCTGATGCTGGAGCAGCATCGCGATTCGGGCGCCGACGTCACCCTGGCGACCATCCTGATTGACCCCAGCGAGACCTACCGCTTCGGCGTGGTGGACGTGGACCGCGAAGGCCGCATCGTGGGCTTCCAGGAAAAGCCGCAGCAGACCGACATCCGCTCGCCCTACAACCCGCGCATGGTCTCGGGCTCCATGGGCATTTACCTGTTCAACACCGACGTGCTCATCCCGGTGCTGCTCAAGGACGCCGAGGACCCCAACTCCTCGCACGATTTCGGGCACAACATCCTGCCCAAGATGGTGGACGACTACAAGATTTATTCCTTCAACTTTGTGGATGAGAACCAAAAGGAGGCCCTGTACTGGCGGGACGTGGGCACGCTGGAGGCTTATTACGAGGCCAACATGGATGTGGTTTCGGTCTCGCCGGTTTTCAACCTGTATGACGAGCACTGGCCCATCCGCACCCACCAGCGGCAGTATCCGCCCGCCAAGTTCGTGTTCGCCGAGCCCGGACGCATGGGCATTGCCATGGACTCCATCGTGTCCAACGGCTGCATTGTTTCCGGCGGCGTGGTGCGCAGCAGCGTGCTCTCCCCCGACGTGCGCATCAATTCTTACAGCGAGGTGGATTCCAGCATTCTATTTTCGCACGTGAATGTGGGCCGGCACTGCCGCATCCGCCGCGCCATCATTGACCGCGATGTGCACATTCCCGAGGGCACCGTGGTCGGCTATGACACCGAAGCCGACCGCCAGCGCTATTTCGTTACCGACAGCGGCATCACCGTGGTCACCCGCGATTACTCCCTGTTCGAAAATCCGGTGACCGTGGATTACTTCACCTCGGAGTAGCGGCCCGCTGGAAGCTTTCGCGCCCGGCGTGTTACGCTCAATTTCTCTCGCGAGATGATCCGTTCCTACAAGGGGAAGACGCCGCAGGTGCCGGCCACGGCGTTTGTGGACGAGTCGGCGCAGCTCATCGGCGACGTGGCGCTGGGCGAGCACGCCAGCGTGTGGATGAATGCGGTGCTGCGCGGCGATGTGCACTCCATCCGTGTGGGCGCCAACTCCAACATCCAGGACTGCAGCGTGCTGCACGGCATGCTGGGGCAGTACCCAGTCATCCTGGGGGATTGGGTCACGGTGGGGCATTCGGTCACGCTGCACGGCTGCGTTATAGAGGACCGCTGCCTGATCGGCATGGGCTGCATCATCCTGAATGGGGCGCGCGTCGGTGAGGGTTCCATCATCGCGGCCGGCACGCTGATCCCGGAGCGCACCGTGGTCGAGCCTTATTCCCTGTGGATGGGCTCGCCGGGCAAGTTCCGCAAGAAAATTGAAGACAAGGACAGCCAAGAAATGATTCTGCGCTACGCGCGGAATTATCTGGGATACAAAGAGGATTATTTGAAACAAAGAAGCATTTAGCAATCAGCATTTAGTCAGTAGACCTTAGTGGAGGGTTCGAGAACTGCAATGCACGTTGCTGGCTAAGTGCTAAATGCTAATTGCTAACGGCTTGCGCTTGTCAGCCAGATAGCTTCTTATGATCAAATCCGTGCGTGGAACCCGCGACCTGCTGCCGCCGGATACGGCGCTGTGGAACTTTGTAGAGAGCACCGCGCGTGAGGTGTTCCGCACCTATAACTTCCAGGAAATTCGTACTCCCATTTTCGAAGAGACGCAGCTCTTTGCGCGCTCGGTGGGCGAAGAGACCGACATCGTTTCCAAAGAGATGTACACCTGGGAAGACCGGGGACGCGCCGCCAGCGAAAAAGGCCAATCGCTCACCCTGCGCCCGGAAAACACCGCTGGCGTGGTGCGGGCCTACATCGAGCACAAGCTGTGGGAACGGCCGGGAGTGCAGAAGCTCTACTACATTGGGCCGCAGTTCCGCCGCGAGCGCCCGCAGAAGGGCCGCTACCGCCAGTTCTACCAGATTGGGGCCGAGTCCATTGGGCCTCCGACC
>DATGGJ010000494.1:0-3790 GCA_035308585.1 Terriglobales bacterium | reverse complement strand
GTGGCCGTTCCCGCGGCCATGAGCAAGGAGCAGTTCTTCACCCGACGCGGAACACGCTGATGGTTCAAAGGACCTAGGAATATGGCGAGGCAAAACACAGGCTTTCGGGCTTCCAAAACAATCGCCGGAGCAGCTCTAACGCGAGCGCCAACTCCTGCTCAAGCGGCCCGGGCGCTTGGGCCGCTTCATTTTGACTTTTGATGACCAGCCTGCCGGCCTTATTTAGGCGTGCCGCGAGTCCGGTTCCTCAAAAAATACGGTGCAGCTTGTGATCGAAGTCGGGCCAGAATTCCGCCGCCGCGTTGTACAAAGCGGTGTTGCCCAGGTCAATCGCGATGCGCGACATGGTGTGCCCCGTTCCCACATCCTGGGAGGGATAGTACAGGTTCGAAATCGCCGCAGCCGCCACCGTTCCCGTCATCGCCGAACTGTAGAACACGGTCCGCCCGGAGTCGTTATAAGTAACGAACACGCGCGAAACCGCGTACCACAGCCGTCTCCCAAAGGAGCCCGTGCCCATGCGAAAGTAGCGGGGATCCTGGTGCAGCAGCGAGGTCAGGGCAAAATCGCCGATGAAGCTGGAGACGGTGGCATCCAGCTCCAGAGAGCCGAAGCACTTGCCATAACCCAGCCAACCCGGACCGTAGCCGCAGAAGCCGTCGGTGGAGGAGTGTTCCAGGGTGGCCGCCTCAAATGCGCCTGTGCCCAAACCCAGCGGGTCATAGGCTTCTTGCGCCCACTCCTGAAACTTTTCCTTGGTGGTCAGCGGTTTGAAACCGCTCTGGTAATCCACCTTGAATGCCGGGACCACCCAGAAGATGTGCCCCGGCGAGCCCGTGGTGGCCGACGGACTATGCTGTTCTTTTTTTGTTTCACCCTGGGTCGGCTGCCCTTCCGGCTGATTTTGCTGGCCTTCGGCCAACTCGATAGCCGGTGCGGCCAGTTGGCCTGTGGGGGTGTCGATGCGCGCCGGGGAAGCTTCTACCGCAAAACGCGGCCCCCAATTCTTGCGGCTGTCTTCTGGAATTCGATAGAAAGACGATACCCCCAGAAGGAACGGTGCTGGCCAGCTACGGCTCTCAACCAGCGGCGCTGGGGTGCTTGGGAACTCCGGCGGCGACTGGCAATAAAGCCTCCCGGGCGCCGCCACGAGAACCAGCCATAAGCTGTAACTCGCCAGCGCACGCAGCCCGCGCGGCATGGCCAAGCTTGTCAAGCGGCAAAAAACAGGCATGTCCTTCTTCCTGCCCAGCTATAGAGGGGCACCAGTCTTTAGATGCTGGGTGTTGGATGCTGGCTAGTTTAAAAGGGCGGCCACGAAACGTCGTAACCCGAACTTTCGCCGCCTTGCGGCGGCTGGAAACCACACTGCGGACTCAAGCGGGATTACCGGCGGCCCCTGGGCGATAAGGCCCGAACCAGAGCCTGAAAATCCGCAGGCGGTTCGCAGTCCAGCGAAACACTGGCCCCGGTGCGCGGATGGACGAACCCCAGATCCGCCGCGTGCAGCGCCACGCGGGCAATTCGCCGCTCGGCCGCTTCTTCCGGGTGATACTTTCTGTCGCCGATCACGGGGTGACCCGTGGCGGAAAACTGCACTCGTATCTGGTTTTGCAGTCCGGTCACCAGCGTCACTCGCACCAGCGAAGCGCCGCGCAGCTGCCGCTCCACCGAATAGCGCAGTTCGGCTTGCGTCCCTTCCCTGTCGCTCTTTCGGGTCAACCGCTGGAACATTCCTTCTCGCCGCAGGTAATGAACGAGGGTTCCCTGCTCCGGCGCGACTTGCCCTCGAACCACTGCCAGATACTGCCTGACTGGAGTGTGCCGGAGAAACTGTTGCACCAGCGCCTCCCGGTCCGCTTCCGTCTTGGCAAACAGCAGAATCCCGGAAGTGAAGCGGTCAATGCGATGCACCACCTGCGCCTGCTGCCGTTTTGCTTTCAGTTCGGCGCGCAGCAGAGAGAACGCCGAGGGCGCATCCGAACCCTTCATCGGCACCGCCGCCAGCCCGGCTGGTTTGTTGACCGCCACTATGGCGTCGTCTTCGTACACGATTTCCAGCTTTCGTGCCAGGCGGCCCTGCCGCCCGACTTGCTCTCCGGAATTGCGAGCACCCCTGCGTGGTTTCGACTTCATCCCGAATACAGGGTATTACCAGCACGGCGTCGTTGTCTTTACCTCGGCCACTGGCAGCGATCTTTTGTGGCGCGGCCCCCCCGCGAGTCCTATTCGCACGCCGGGTGCCTCACCTTTGCGATTTCTGAAAGGGGTAGGAAGAAGAGGATTGAGATCTGAGCCAGAGTTCTAAAATCGTCCGCCGACCTTCGACAACACAGCCGGCCCTCGAGCTACGATTGCGCCCCCCCAGCGAAAAAGCGCGTTGAGTGGCGCACCCAGATTAGAGCCACTTCGCACGCAACAGGAGGATGGAACCCCCGGACCACCAGCCCGGGGCCACATCCGGCCGTCCATCGTGGCCAGCGCCCGAGCCCGCGTGCAACACAAAAAACTAAGGGGCAGGACTCGCGTCCTGCCCCAATGACCCGCCGCGAAAAAGTCTTACTGGAGAGCGGTATCTGCATTGCAAGTGCCAGCCGCCAGGGTGCTGCCATTGGCGACCCAGCGGATGACCGCGTCTTCCACGCTGCAGAAACCACGCACGCCCGTCTGGTTGAAAGTCGTCGGAGCCGCGTCTATTTCGTAGGTGGTAATGAGCCCACCAGCAGCAGCGCCGGGAGTGTAAGTAAATCTATAGCCGCTCTTGTTGCCCGCGGACAACACATTATCAATCAGGCAGGCGGAAGCGGAACTTGGACCTGCAGCGGGACACGATGCGCCGCCCGGCCCAAGGGCTGCCAGAGTTGTTGAATAGCCCACGTTCGGATACGCCGTAGTGTAGGAGACTTCGGCCGTGTTGATGGTGCGTGTGGAGCTTACTGCCGAAGACTCGTTAGCGGCAATGCGAGCGCGCAACAGGTTCGGAATCGCAATAGCGGCGATAATCAGAATAATCGCCACCACAATCAGAAGTTCAATCAGTGAAAAACCCTTTTGCTTCGTCATTCTTTTTCTCTCCCCAGGTCTTGCCGATGTGAGTGCCCACCGTGAGCCGGTGTAGACACAACAACAGCAATTACACGGCCAAAGCAGCCGTATGGCACCAAACCATTGAGGAGCAATGGAAAGCTGATGATTTATCGGGACTATGACCCATTTCGGGCGGCCCGGGCTCCCATTCCAGAACGCTACCGGACGCCATAAACTGACAAGAGAGACACTTTCTGTCACCGCCACCCTTACATTTTATGTCGCATACTGTATACATTATCCGACCACTCCCCCTTCCAGGGGACTGGCAGCAGCCAGGATAGGGTCAGCGTCGTTGGTAATGTACCCATATGTCGGATGTTGTATATATCATTTGACCCATCTAACGGAATACCGTCTGCACCTCCCTGCAGACTTCCGGGCCAGCCAAGACAAGTTGCTTGGCCGGCCTGTAGTTTTTAGCGAGTCATCAGACGACCGCGAAAGCAGCGGTCCATGCAGGGTAAGCTACTGCAGGTCGTTCTTGCTGGGGTTGTAGTAGAAATTGAAACGCAGGGCCAGGTAGGGGCCGTGGAATTGCTGCGGCAGAGGTTCGAAAGGATTGGACGCGGTAATGCCGCCCCAGGCCGCGCGGTCCAGCGAAACGTCGCCCGAGGGACTCACCACCGTCATCCCGGTCACGCTGCCGTTGGGCATGATGGCAAACTGTATCGAAACTCTGCCTTTCTTCAGCAGCGGTGGC
>DATGGJ010000493.1:0-4639 GCA_035308585.1 Terriglobales bacterium | reverse complement strand
TGGAACAGACCAACTGGAACCGCAAGCAGGCCGCCGCCCTGCTGAAAATCAGCTACAAGGCGCTCTTGTACAAGATCCGCCAGTACGGGATTGCCGAACCGCAGAGGCACCACAAGCTGAGCGCGGGAGCGTAAACCTCAGACAAATGTGTCCTAAAAAATCAGTGCACCGACTTGCGATTTATCGGTGCAGATTGCGTGATTTCCGCATTGAGTTGGTGGACCTGGTCGGCCGTCAATTGTAGGGGCAGAAGAAGCAGGCCTAACATAGGTATGTCGGAGTGAACCTTTTCTCCGATTACCTCTAGCTCATCCTCCACCTCAGCGATCGCGCACTCCCGACAGAGCAGGGCAATCCCGACTCCGGACTCAACCGCATTCCCTTCCGCATCCTTGCCTTCACCTTCCAATGTAATCAGTCGAAATTCTGGTTGCCTGTCGCAGTGGGAGCCGAAGCAGGAGGTAGCATCTTCAGCGTGAAATGAAATGGCCACTACCGTTACCTCTTCACGTGGACTTTTGCGCCCCTTGTCACAGAACGCAGCTGTAATGACTGATATCTTATAAAGCATTATGGCCGAAAATCTATGGATACCTGTAGCGAAGCAACATCCTCCTACTCAGGTTCTCGTAGCGCTGAAGTGCGTGGAGCAAAACCACGATGTGACGTACGCATTGGGCTGGTTAAGGGATGCAGATGAATGGGTAATTACGGCGTTTCCGGTGGGGACCGCCCCGATATGCATCTCCCATTGGTGTAACCTTCCTAATGCGGCAGTGCCTCACAGCAAGACTGACCCGTGGCCGCCAATTACTCCGACACTGCACGACGGTGTTTTGACGTTGAGACGTATAAGGTAAAACTCGGCTGGATGGCTCGTGGCCCACTCAAGCCCGCTTTTGGCTTGAGTGGGGCTATCCGTATCCAGGGCCAGATTATCCGCGAATGTTTCCAGCGGCTGAAGCCGGATTGGTTGTTGAGCCCGGTACGGCACGCCTGAAAGGTGTGCCCTGATATGAATCTCTCCCTGAAGTGCCAGGCTGAGCGCGCTCGCGCAGCAAAATTTTTTTATTCCTGCCTGTTAGGGCTTACGCCTGAGCTAAGAACTGTTTAGCCCTTCGGGCTGGATTGTGTCAGGAACCAAGAAACTCAGCCGGTCTCAGTGCAGTTCCCACTCAAGCAAAAGAGGCTTGAGTGGGGCACCTGTCCATCAAAATGCGTAGGTTCTTCGTCGCGCCCGCCTCGCAGGCTCGGTTCGCGCTCTCTCAGAATGACAGTGTGAGAGGAGTGCGAGAGGAGTGGGAGAGAAGTGCGGGCAGATGACGTTGGGAGACGAGGGCTCACGGAGCAAACCGTGAAGCTGTGCGCGAACCACCCCCTCCTGCGCTACAATCGCCTGCTGCAAAAAATCGGGCCGCAAGCGGAGCCGCACCATAGAGAGGACAACGAGAGATGCCGAAGAGTTCTTATACTCGCCGTGATTTCATGCTGCTGGGCGCGGGCGCGGCTGCGGCCGGCCTGGCCGCCAAGGTCACTGTTCTGGAACCCAAGGCGCTGTGGGCCACGAGGCGGCCGGTGCCGCCCAGCGATGTAGTGCGCTTCGCCTCCATAGGAACGGGAGTGCGCGGCTGCGAACTGCTGGAGGCCTCGCTGGCGGTGCCGGGAATCGAGTGCGTCGGCATCTGCGATCTCTACGATTCGCGCCACCAGGCGGGGCAGGAGGCGGTGCAGAAGCAGGTTCCCACCACGCGCGACTACCGGCAAATCCTCGACCGCAAGGATGTGGACGCGGTGATCGTGGCGGTCACCGACCATCACCATCGCAAAGTGGTGGAGGACGCCTGCGCGGCGGGCAAGGACGTGTACTGCGAGAAGCCGATGTCGCACACGGTGGAAGACGGCTTCGCCATGATTGACGCGGTGCACAAGAACAAGCGCATCCTGCAGGTGGGCAGCCAGCGGGTGAGTTCCATTCTCTACGCCAAGGCGAAGGAGATTTACGATTCCGGCAAGCTGGGGGACGTGGATTGCATCGAGGCATACTGGGACCGGAACACGGCGAGCGGGGCGTGGGTGTATCCCATCCCGCCGGATGCCAGCCCGCAGACCATTGACTGGAACGCTTTCCTGGTGAACGCGCCCAAGCGGCCCTTCGATGCGGTGCGTTTCTTCCGCTGGCGCTGCTTTGAGGACTACGGCGAGGGGCTGGCGGGCGACCTGTTCGTACACCTGATTTCCGGCATTCACTTCATTACCGGCACCAACATGGTAGCGGAGCGGGCGCAAACCAGCGGCGGGCTGTTCCGCTGGAAGGACGGCCGCGACTTCCCCGACCTGATTGAAACCTTTTATGACTATCCCCACTTCCGGGTCATGGTGCGCTGCAACCTGAACAACGAAGGCGGGGAGTTCATCGGGTTCTACGGAACCAAAGGCACGATGATCATCAAGGATTCCAGCCTGACCTACACCCCGCAGGACACGCGGCCGCAGCCGGAGTCGTATTCAATTTACGGCTGGCCCAAGCGGCTGCGCGACGAGTATCTGAAGCAGTGGGCGCAGGAGCACCCGGAGCCCGAGCCGCTGCACTTCAGCGTGGACGAGGAGGCGGAAAGCTTCACCGTTCCCAAGGCCTACAGCGATGTTTCCGACCACCAGGCCAACTTCTTCAACGCGGTGCGCACGCGCAAGCCGGTAGTGGAGAACGAAATTTTCGGCAACAACGCGGCGCTGGGCTGCCACCTGGCCAATTATTCCTACTTCAACAAGAGGATCGCGGTGTGGGACGCGGCAGCGAAGAAGATCAAAGCGTAGAGGAAGGTTTCAAGGTTTCAAGGTTTCGCAGGTTTCAGAAGCAACTTAGCGAAACTAGAAACCGGCGGACTTTGAAACCTTTTTTGCCTATTGCACCACCATGACCAGCTTGGTGGTGCGGGTCACGGTGCCGGAGACCGCCGACACGGTGATGTTATAGGTGCCCTTGGGCGTGAATGGGGGAATGGTCGGCTTGGTGTTGGAACTGCCGCAGGCGGGCTGCAACACGGTGAGCAGCAAAAGCAGCCCGAGGACCAGGATGCTTAGCCTGCGCCGGCGCCGGTCTCCGCCCAGGGAGAAGCCCAGGAAGGCAATGCCGCCGAGCGGAAGCAGGAGGGCGTACGTCCGCCGCAAATTCGGTTTGAACAGGAACGCGGTCGGGATGCCTGGCGGGAGCGCGGTTGTCGAAATGGTAAGAGATGAGGTTACGGGCGTGGCGCCGGGGACCACCGGATCGGTGGAGAAGGCGCACAGGGCAGCCGTGGGCACACCGCCGGAGCACTTCAAGGACACGCCGTTGGGAAACGTAGCCCCCTGGGGCACGGGGCTCACGGTGACGGTGTAGGTTGCCGCCTGTCCCGCGGGGGTGTTGGCGGTGGGCGGATTTACAGAAACGGCGAAGTCGGTAACGGTGGCGCTGGCGCCGGCGGAGGCGCTGCCGGTGGTCGAACTGCTGCTCACGGTTCCGGTGTCGCTCAGAGGGCCCACCGCGGTACCGGCGATGTGCACGATGACGGTAGCGACTCCGTTGAGCGGCAACTGTCCCAGGCTGCACGCCAGGGTGGAACCGGCGGGAGCGGAGCAGGTGCCCTGGCTGGCAGACACGCTCTGGTAGGTGCCGTTGGTGGGCAAGGTGTCGGTGAAGACGATGGCGGTAGCGATATCGGGCCCGGTGTTAGTGATGGTGAAGGTAAAGGCGGCGGCATTTCCGATCCCGACAGGATTAGGAGTGGCAGTGGCCGCCAAGGCCAGAGTGCTGACGCCGGTGAAATGGGCGACGAAAGCGTCGCTGCCGCCCTTAGGGGTGGTTTGGTAAACGCCGGCGGTGGCCAAGCCGGTGGAGGTGGCAGCGGCCTCTCCGGCAACATAGGGATTTCCGTCCACATCCAGGGCGATACCGGTGCCGCGGTCGGTGCCGGCTCCGCCCAGATAGGTAACGAGTTGGGCGGTTCCGCTGATGTCAAACTCGCCGACAAAGGCATCCATGCCGCCGCCGTTCGCCGATTGCGTGGGCTTCACAGTATTCAGGTTGGCGGAGGTGGTGGAGCCGGTCACGAAGGTGTTCTGGTTGGCATCCACGGCAATACCCAAACCGGAATCGTCGCCGCTGCCACCGAGGTAGGTGGACCAGATAAGGGTCCTGCCGGCCGAGGCCAGTTTGCTGATGAAAGCGTCGCTGGCGCCGCCGCCGAAGGCGCCCTGATAAATTGCGCTGCCGGTGGCGGCCAGCACAGGAAAACTACTGGAGCTGGTAGAGCCGGTAACATAAACGTTGCCGGCGGAATCGGCCGCCACGCCATTCCCTATATCGGTGCCATTGCCGCCCAGATAGGTCAAAAAGAGCGCCGGAAGCGTGCCATTGGGATTGAGCTTGGCGACGAACGCGTTCTCTGTGCCGCTCAAGGCGGACTGGTAGGCATTCACCACCGGCATGTCGGTGTAGTTGGTGCCGCCGGTGATGTAAGCGTTGCCGCTGGGGTCAACGGCAATACCGCCGCCGTCGGTGGCGGCATTGCCAGGTGTAGTGCCGCCGATGTAGGTGGAGTACACCAGGCTGGCAGCCTTCTGCTTGCCGGTATTGAGCTTGGTTACAAAGAACTGGTTG
>DATGGJ010000492.1:0-1910 GCA_035308585.1 Terriglobales bacterium | reverse complement strand
TCGCAATCGAGGTCGCGCAAGTCAATGGAGCCGTGCGGCGCATAGTGTACCGCGTCAATGACGGCCAGCGCCCCGGCAGCATGCGCCAGGCGCACAATTTCCTTCACCGGATTGATGGTGCCCACCGCGTTCGAGGCGTAGCCCACGGCCACCAGCCGGGTGCGCGGCGTAATCCTGGCCGCGAGATCATCCAGGCGCAGGGTGCAGTCCGCGGGGTTGACTTCGGCCCGCTGGATGACCACGCCCTTTTCCTCCAGCGCCAGCCAGGGGGAGACGTTGCCATCGTGATCGAGCCAGGTAAGCAAAATTTCGTCGCCAGGCCCCAGTTCGCGCCCGATGGCGCGGCTGAGCAGCAGCGTGAGCGTGGTCATATTCTGGCCAAAGGAAACCTCATCGGCATCGCATCCCAGCAGGTCGGCCATGGCGCGATGCGCCTCCGCCAGCATGGCATCATTGCGCTCGCTGGTCAGGTAGGCGCCGCCCACGTTGGCGTTGGATTGCACAAAATAATTTGTGACCGCGTCAATCACCCGCTGCGGCACCTGGGTGCCTCCGGGCCCGTCGAGAAAAGCGGCCGGGCGGCCGTTCACTTTGAGTTTCAGGCTGGGGAACTGCTCCCGCACCCAGTTAATATCGAGCGTTGCCGATTTGCGATTTAAAGTTTGAGTTCCCATATCACGTCCGCTACACGACGCCTCACCCCGTCTGGCGTCACCCTGAGGGGCTTCAGCCCTGAAGGTCTAACGTGCAGAAGGGAACAGACCCGCAGTGCAACACGCGAGTTGCTTCGCGGCTGAAGCCGCGCAGCATGACGCCTAGCTAAAAGTATGGCGCTATACCATGGGCGGCGTTACCCCCACCGCTCTTACCAGGTCCGCCAGCAGCCCATAAGCTGTTTCCGTCACTCCCGGGTTCTGTTCTGTAATCGCCAAGCCGGGAAAGATGTCGGTTTCAAAGTAAATCGCTGACGAGGTTCCGTTCACCCAGGCGAGGGGATCGCTGAGCGGCAACTGCTGCGGCCCTACGCTGGCCCGAACCCCGCCGTTCGCGCGCCGCGCCTGGCATACCAGTTTATAGGGGCGGCCGGCGCGCCGCGCGGCCTGCACCGCCAGGGGGTGCAGATCCTCAATTCCTTCGCGCTCCACCTGCTGCGGCTTGAGCGGCGGGCCCATGAGCACCGTGACCAGGGCTGCTACTTTTACCGCCGCATCCCAGCCTTGCAGATCGTCGCTGGGGTCGGTTTCGGCCACGCCCAGTTCCTGCGCTTTGCCGATGGCGCGGTTCAGCGTGCTGCCTTCTTCCATTTGCTGCAGGATCAGATTGGTCGTGGAATTCAGGATGGCGCGAAAGCCGCGCACCTCAACCGCGGGCAGGGTGTCGCGAAACAGGCAGAAGATGGGCACGCCATCCATGACTGTGGATTCGAACAGGAATCTGCGCCCGGCCTTGCCCGCCAGCGCGCTCAGTTCGGCGTAGCCGTGCACTACCGGACCTTTGTTGGCGGTGATGGCGTGCGCGCCCATTTCCAGCGCCGCTCGCAGGTGGTCAATGGCGGGCTGGCCGGTTTCGCGGCTCAGCGAGGTGATTTCAAACAGCACGTCGGCATGGGCGGCGCGCAGCCATTCACCCACGTTGTTCGGCCGGGAACCAGTGAGGGGCGGCGTCTCGCCGCGCAGGATGGCGGCCGGCTCCAGTCCTTCGGGAGCGGCGATCCACCCCATGCGGCGGGTGGCAACGCCAGTGATGCGGAATTCGATGCCATAAGCATCGCGCAGGTCGGCGCGTTTTCGTTCGAGAAGAGAAACAAAAGCGCGGCCAACATTCCCGAATCCCAAGAGCGCCAGGTTGTAAGTGGTGGTTCTCAAGAGAAGTTATGATGTCAGCTCTTTCGAGGCTGGATATTTGTGCGC
>DATGGJ010000491.1:0-4606 GCA_035308585.1 Terriglobales bacterium | reverse complement strand
GAAGGGATATTCGGGCAAGGGAGTTCCGCCGGCAAAGCGGGACAATCCCGCGGCGGCCACGCTACCCGCAAGTCCAGACAAAAATTGACGGCGGGAAAAACGCAAAGTCACTGGGAAGAGTCCTGTCCCGGCGGGTTTTTTTGCACCATGCGGCGGTGGATGGCGAATTCCTTGGCTGCCTCCTGCTTGTGGCCGGCGCGGCTGTAGGCGGTGGCCAGCATGTAGTGCGCGGCTGGATTTTGCGGCTCCAGTTTGACCGCCGTCTCCAGCGGAGCAATGGCTTCGGAGTACTTTTCACTCGAAATCAAGGACTGGCCCAATCCCAGAAAAGCGTCGCCGAAGCTGGCATCCAGTTTGGCGGCGCGGGAAAAATGCTCCACTGCCTGATCCCACTGCTGGCCTTCGCGCGCCAACTCGCCCAGCACATATTCCGCGCCCGCATTGTAGGGGTCAATCTTGAGTTCGGCCTCGAACTCTTTTTTCGCCTGCTCGGCCATATCGGGACCGGGGTCGGGTTTGGAGAGCAGTAGACGGCCCAAATGGAAATGAATGCCGGGAGCATTCGGATCTTGCTGCAGCACCCGTTCGTACTCTTTGGCTGCCTGGTCCCACTTGCCCTGCAATTCCAGGGATTCGGCCTTCAATTCGTGAGCCTGGTAGGACTGGGGCGCGTTGCGCGCAAGGTCCTCGGCGGCACGCGTCGAGAGGTCCGAATACACGTGGGTGGAAACGTAAAGAACTTCGGGATCGTCGGGGAAATCATGGTTCAGCCACTGCAGGGCGCTGGTGGCCGTTGCCCGGCGGTCCAGAGTCATGGCGCAACGGACTTCAGCGAGACCGGCATTACGTTTCAGTTCCTTATCGGCAACGCGGGGTGCGGCCTTTTCGAGCACGGGCAGAGCCTCAGCACAGCGGCCGCTTCGGGCCAGGGCAACCCCGTGTTGGGCAGAGGCCGAGACTCTTGATGCGGCTGATTTGGTGGTCTGAGCGGTCAAACCGGGGACCAGGGAAAGGAACAAGCTGACGGTTAAAGCCTGAGGAATGGACTTGAACATGGGAAACAAAAAGGGGCAGGCGTCTGGCGACTGCCTGCCCCATGATACAGCCTCAGAAGTAGAACTTCAGGGCGAATTGGATGTTGCGCGGGGGCTGGGAGCCGTTGATCAGCCCTATGTTCCCCGAGGTTATGTCGGTAGAGGGAGCGTTCAGATTCACACTGTTGAAGGCGTTGACGAAGTCGGTCCGGAACTGCAATCGCTTGGACTCGGTGATGCGAAAGTCCTTCTGCAGGCTCAGGTCCAGATCGAAATAGCCGGGCCCCCGAATCGGTCCCTGCGCCGGGCAGGTGCCGAATTGGCCGATGGGCGGTGGGGAGAACGAGCTGGGATCGAACCACTGATACCCAATGAAGGCCCCAGTGCTGGAGTCAAACGCCGGTTTTCTGCCGAAGGTGTGGTAGGGGCCATTGCAATCCGGGCGCAGTCCGCGAGAGCCGGTACCCGTCGGATCGCTGCCGAAGTCATACAGCGCCAGCGGGAAACCGCTATGCAGCGAGATGATGGGGTTAAGGGACCATCCTCCTGCGATCGCGCTAAGCACCTTAGGCGCATTGGCTCCAAATCTCTTGCCGCGTCCGTAGGGTAGCTCGTAGACCGCGTACGCGGAGAGCAGATGGCTGGCGTCGAAATAGCAGGGCGCGTAGTCGGCTTTCGGATCGTAGAGGTTCTGGTAATAGGGATTAGCAGGCGTGGCCTGGGTGTTGCTCCAGGTGCCGTAATATCCGCTGTTGTCGGTCATGCATTTGGAATAGGTGTAGGCCACCTGGAACTGCAAGCCCTGGCTGTAGCGCTTTTGCAGAACAGCCTGCAGGGCGTTGTAGCGCATGTTGCCCACCGAGGCGGTTCCGGAAATCTGCGACAGGTCGCTTTGCAGGGCCGGATTGCCCGAAAGGTAAATGCTGGGCGCGGTGCAGGGCGGAGTGGAGCAGGCGCTGTTAGGAAGCAGTTGCTTCTGCAGGTACGGCATGGGGACCATCAAGTGAATTCCGCGCTGGCCCACGTAGCCGATCTGGAAGGTGGTGGTGTTGTTCAACTCCTGCTGCACCGTGGCATTCCACTGGTAGGTGTCAGCCGGTTGCACATGCGAGTCCCACAGCCGGAACAGTGCGCCGGCAAAGGGATCCCCGGCCGATGTCGTCGGAGGAACGATGCCGTCCTGGGTAGGTGTGGGGAATTGATTGCCGTTGAACTGGGTCAAAGTCTCCGCCGGGCTAAAAGGCGGGTTAATGGGCAGCCGCAGGTTGGTGCCGGTGCCTTCCAGGTAGCTGGAAACGGTGAAGGCGCCGCGGATTACGGTCTTGCTGCCTAGGGAAGCCGGCGTCCAGGCGAAGCCAATTCGCGGCTGGAAGTCAGGCAATCCGTAGGTGCCCTGATACAGTCCGGCACTGCTGTTCTGGCAGGAGAAGGGAATGGTTCCCAGCAACGAGCAGTTGGGGGCGATGAGCTGGCCGCCGATCAGAGTGGCGTTGTCCTGGCGGTTATTTCTCTCCACCCAGGGCGTGAACACCTGATAACGAAGGCCAAGGTTCAGCGTCAGGCTGTCGGTAGCTCGCCAGTCGTCCTGCACGTAGCCGGCGACAACGTGCTGGCGCTGGCCCCAGCCGCCACCGGAGATGCCATGACCGTAGGAATTGGGCAGACCGAGGAAGAAGTCGGCGCCCCCGAAACCGGTACCATTGGCTGGACTGCTGCCATCATTGGCGGTGTACTGTCCACTGAAGAGGATGCCGCCCCATTTGCCGCTGTTCCCGGAGTAGAAGATGTTGATGCGGTTGCGGCGGTAGTCAAAGCCCGTGTGGATGACGTGCCGTCCATGGGTGATCACAACGTTGTCGTCAAATTGAATTACGGCGCTGCGGAAGTTCTGCTCGATGCCGAGTAGCCCGATGGAGTTGATGGTTCCGGAGCCTTCCTGACTGGGCGTACCGCCGTAGAAGTTAATATTCATCAAACCCGGACCAACGGGATTGCCGTTCGCTATGCCCAGTTCGGTGGCGATGTTGCCGGCTGAACTGGGGAACGAATCCCCATTGTGCAGCTTGATGTAATTCACGCCAAAGCGCAGATCGTTCAGCAGGTTGGAACTGAAGGTGTGCGTCCAGTCCACCACCTCGTTGTTGATGGGCGCCTGGGAAAAACCTCCTCCGATGATGGCCAGCGAATTGACCAGCGGATTGTTCTGGTTGGCATGGGAGTAGCGGCCGAAAATATGGTCCCGCTCGGTTGCGTTGTAGTCAATCTTGATGTCGAACTGGTTGTTGTCGAAGGCTTGCGTCTGCGTGTTGAAGGCGTTGTTCTGGGTGTTGCCGTTTGCCGGTTGCGGGTACAGAGGCGAACTGAACAGCGCATTCGCAACCGGGTTAATCATGGTCGCAGGAATCCGGTTGAAGGGGAAGGGGGTGCGGGCGCCGGGAACGAAATTTGCGGCCGTACACGGGGCAGCAGTGCTGGTGCAGGGATTGTAAAGCTGGTTGGTCACCTGGCCATTCGAATTCCGGTCCTTGCAGATGCCGGAACCATCAAAGCCGCTGCTGCAGAGCGCGCCGAAATCTCCCGTGCGCTCGGGATTGGTGAAGACCGTAAAAAACGAGGTGGACGCCGGGTGATCGAAGCGCTGTCCCTGGTAATCGAAGAAGAAGAACAGCTTGTTCTTGACTACCGGCCCGCCGATGGTGCCGCCAAACATGTTCCAGCGCAGCGGATCACGGGGGGATCCTGAGAAATTGTGTTCCCAGCTGTTGGCGTTCAGCACATCGTTGCGGAAGTACTCCCACAGGTCGCCGTGGAAAGCGTTGGTGCCAGACTTGATGGTGGTGCTGACGATGCCGCCCTGAAAGTTGCCGAACTCGGCGGACGCGTTGCTGGTGATGAGATTGAATTCCTGGATGGCGTCGGGCGCCGGAGTGTAGCCCAGCAGATTATCCGAAACCTGGTTGTTGTCCATGCCGTCCAGCAGAAAGTTGTCCGACTGTTCGCGGTTACCGTTGATGTAGGGCCGGGCGCCGCTGGCGGTGTTATCACCGTTATTGAAGTTCGCCGGATCGGGTGAAATTGCGCCCGGCGACAAGAGCGTAAGCTGCACGTAGTTCCTTGTGGCCAGGGGCAGTTTGTCGGCGGAAACCGAATCAATGACTGTGCTCACCATGGTGTTTTCCGTCTCCAGCAGAGGAGCCTCGCCGGTCACCACCACGGTCTGGTTTACCTGCCCCACTTTCAACCCGATGTCAATGCGCGCGGTCTGGTTCAGCACCAGGGTGAACGCAGGATATTCCACCGTCTGGAAACCCGGGGCGCTCGCCTTCAGGGTATAACTGCCTACCCTGATACGCGAAATGTTGTAGGCGCCAACATCGTTCGTGGTGGCGGTGTAAACCGTGCCCCGGGCGGTATCGGTGGCAATTACCGTCGCCCCGGGAACAGGCGCCCCGCTGGGGTCTTTTATCGTGCCTACAATGTTGGCGGTTACTTCCTGGCTCCAAGCCATCGGCAGGGCGGACAGAAAAGTAATCAAGGCAAGAAGGACAACGCCAAACCTCATCCGTTCTGGT
>DATGGJ010000490.1:0-2992 GCA_035308585.1 Terriglobales bacterium | reverse complement strand
GTGGATGTTTATCCGGGAGCGCGGCCGCTGCCGGGGGCGGCGGTGGTCAGCATGGGCTCCATGAGCACGGTGACGGCGCAATTCGAGACCCCGGATTCGCCCGACCTGGTGCAGGCGTTCTACAAGGCGCGCTTTCCGCGGTCGAATATTAATGTAAGCGATCAGAATCAGCGGACCATGGTGTTTACCACGGCGGAGAAAGGAATGATGACCATCGTGATCGAGGGGCAGGGGAACATGACTCACATTACGATTTCCAATGTGGGCGGAGGAAAGGCGGCGCCCAGCGAGCCGCAACCGAATTGACCTTGGGGTTGCGCTAGCCCGGGAGCAGAATGAAGGCATGGCGATGGCCATGCCTTTGGTGTTTTGGGATGATGCAGGCGGTGCACGCGGGATCCTTCGGGCCTGAAGGCCCTCAGGATGACGCCCGGGAGGTCAGGGAGAGGGAATGGCGGAAGCGGCCAAAGCGGTGAGCATAGAACCGGGAGCATGGCGGACGCTGCACGTGGACGCAGCCGGACTGGAGGCGGAGTTGCGGCGCGCGCTGGAAGGCGAGGTGCGCTTCGACGCCGGCAGCCGGGCGGCGTACACGGTGGACGGGTCGAATTACCGGCAGGCGCCGATCGGGGTGGTGATTCCGAAAAGCGTGGAGGACGTGGAGCGGACGGTGGGGGCGTGCCGCAAGTTTGGAGCTCCGGTGCTTTCGCGCGGAGGCGGCACCAGCCTGGCGGGCCAGTGCTGCAACGTGGCTGTAGTGATTGACTGGAGCAAGTACCTGCACCAGATCGTGGAAATCAACGCGGCGGAAAAGTACGCGCGGGTGCAGCCGGGACTGATATGCGACCGGCTGCGCGAGGCGACGGCCCGCCATGGGCTAACCTGGGGACCGGATCCGGCCACGCATACGCATTGCACCTTCGGCGGCATGCTGGGAAACAACTCCTGCGGCGTGCACTCGCAGATGTCGGGCAAGGCGGTGGAGAACGTGCACGAGATGGAGGTGCTGCTCTACGACGGCACGCGCATGACGGTGGGCTGGATGAGCGACGCCGAAATGGAGAGCGCGGCAGGACGGGGCGGGCGGGAAGGGGAAATTTATTCGCGCCTGGAAGCGTTGCGGAAACGGTACGCGGCGCTGATTCGTGAGCGTTACCCGCGGATTCCGCGGCGGGTTTCCGGCTACAACCTGGATGAGCTGCTGTCCGGACCGGACGGGCGCTGCAATGTGGCGCGGGCGCTGGTGGGAAGCGAGGGCACCTGCGTCACCATGCTGCAGGCCAAGGTGCAGCTGATTCCCAGCAAACCGGCGCGGGTGCTGGTGCTGCTGGGCTATCCGGACATGTACCAGGCGGGCGACGATGTGCCGCGGGTGGTGGAGTTCGGCCCCATCGGGCTGGAAGGCTTCGACGAGGTGGTGGCCATCAACATCCGCAAAAAGGGGCTGCCACAGCAGGAGTATCTTTCGCTGATGCCGCGGGGAAGCGGCTGGCTGCTGGTGGAGTTCGGGGCGGACACCAGGGAAGAGGCGCTGGCCGCGGCCACGCGCTTTGCGGAGGCGTCCCAGGGGAAGGCGCTGGAGACGCGGATCTTCACCGACGGAGAACAGCAGCGGCGAATCTGGCTGGTGCGGGAGTCCGCGCTGGGGGCGAACTCATTTGTTCCAGGACAGAAACATAGCTGGGAGGGCTGGGAGGATTCCGCGGTGGCTCCGGAAAAGATCGGGCCCTACCTGCGGGAACTGCGCCGGCTCTATGACAAATACGGCTACACGGCCGCGCTATACGGGCACTTCGGGCAGGGATGCGTGCACTGCCGGGTGGATTTCGACCTGGAGACGGCAGCGGGAATTCAGAAATTCCGGGAGTTCATGGAGGAGGCGGTCGCGCTGGTGGTGAGCTACGGCGGGTCGCTTTCCGGCGAGCATGGGGACGGTCAGGCCCGGGGAGAGTTTCTCGGCCGCATGTTCGGGCCGGAACTGGTGGAAGCGTTTCGCGAGTTCAAATCCATCTGGGACCCGGACTGGAAGATGAATCCGGGCAAGGTGGTGGACCCATACCGCATCGAGGAAAACCTGCGGCTGGGAGCGGGATATGTGGCGCCGCATCCGCTGACGCACTTTCAGTTTCCCGAAGACCATGGCAGTTTCGCGCACGCCACCCTGCGCTGCGTGGGCGTGGGCAGGTGCCGCCGCTGGAGCGGGCAGGGCGAACTGGACACCATGTGCCCCAGTTTCATGGTGACGCATGAAGAGCGGCACAGCACGCGGGGACGCGCGCACCTGCTGTGGGAGATGCTGCACGGCGAGGTGATCAAGGGCGGCTGGCGCGACGAGCAGGTGAAAGAGGCGCTGGACTTGTGCCTGGCGTGCAAGGGCTGCAAAGGCGATTGCCCGGTGAACGTGGATGTGGCGACATACAAGGCGGAGTTTCTGGCGCACTACTGGGAAGGCCGAATGCGGCCGCTGCACGCGTATGCCTTTGGCTGGATTGATAAATGGGCGCGGCTGGCGGCGGTAGCACCGCGTGTGGCAAACCTGTTTACGCAGGCGCCGGGGCTGAGCGGGCTGGCCAAGTGGGCGGCGGGAGTGCCCCAGCAGCGCACCATTCCGGCATTCGCCAAGGAAAGCTTTAAGAGCTGGTTTCGCAAACGTGGCGCGCGCAATCAGGGCAGGCCCCGGGTGATCTTGTGGGCGGATACGTTCAACAACTATTTCAAGCCGCAGGCATCGCGGGCGGCAACGGAAGTGTTGGAGGCGGCGGGATACCAGGTGGTGGTGCCGCAGCAGCACCTGTGCTGCGGGCGGCCGCTCTACGATTACGGATTTCTGGAGATGGCGAAGTCCTACCTGGAGCGAGTGCTGGCGGCGCTGGGCCCGGAAATAGAAGCGGGCACCCCCATGGTGGTGCTGGAACCGAGTTGCGGCTCGGTGTTTCGCGACGACCTGCGCGGGCTGATGCCGGAATCTCAGCCCGCGCAAAAGCTGATGGAG
>DATGGJ010000489.1:0-8538 GCA_035308585.1 Terriglobales bacterium | reverse complement strand
TCCTGCCAGCCTTCCCAGCCGGGGCAGCACATACCACAACGCGCCCATGTTGGCCGGCTCTTCCTGAACCCACAGGATGTCCTGCGCCGACTTGTGCCGCTCCAGTTCCGCCGCCAGCTCCCCCTCCGGAAACGGATAAAGCTGTTCCAGAAACACAATGGCGGCGGCGTTATCTTTGCGGCGCTTGCGTTCCACTCGCAGTTCGTGCCCGATCTTGCCGGTGCACAGGATCAGGCGCTCGGCATTCTGCACTTCCGTATCGGGAATCACCGGCAGGAAACGCGGGCTCGAAAACTCGCTGGCTGGCGAGGAGGCGTCCGGATGCCGCAGCATGCTCTTGGGGGTGAAAACCACCAGCGGCTTGCGCCACTTGCGCAGCGCCTGCCGCCGCAGCAGGTGGAAGTACTGGGCCGCGGTGGAAGGCTGGCAGATCTGGAAGTTGTCGCGCGCCGCCAGTTGCAGGTAGCGCTCAATGCGCGCGCTGGAGTGCTCCGGGCCCTGGCCTTCATGGCCGTGGGGCAGCAGCAGCACCAACCCGGAGAGCAAACCCCACTTGTCTTCGCCCGAGCTGATGAATTGGTCAATCACCACCTGCGCGCCGTTGGCGAAGTCGCCAAACTGCGCTTCCCACAGCACCAGCGTCTCCGGATAATCGCGGCTGTAGCCGTATTCGAACCCCAGCGGCCCCGCTTCCGAAAGAGTCGAGTTGTAAATCTCAAAGCGCCCCTGTTCCGGGCTCACGTGACACAGCGGAATGTAGCGGCTTTCGTTCTCCACATCCACCAGCACCGCGTGGCGCTGGTTGAAGGTGCCGCGCTGCGTGTCCTGACCGCTCATGCGCACCGGCGTTCCCTGCTTGAGCAGGGAAGCGAAGGCCAGCGCCTCGGCCATGCCATAGTCCACCGCACGCTTGCCTGTGCCCATTTCCACTCGCTGTTGCAGCAGGCGCTTGATTTTGGGATGGATGTGAAAATCCGCCGGATAGGTCGTCAGCTTTTCCGTGAGCGCCGCAATTTCCTCCGCTGGGAGGCCGGTATCCACCTCGTACTCCGGCTTGTAGCGCCCGCCTTTGAATTTGGCCCAGTAGTCGGGCAGGCGCCGCAGGCTGGGCTTCTTGGTCAGCCCTTTGGCTTCCTTCTGCCCCAGGTCGTACTCGGCGCGCACCTGCTCCGCCTGGGCGCTGGCATCGGCGCCGATGTCCTCGGCGTAAATCTGCCACAGCGGCGGATGCTGCTCGATCGCCTTATAGAGCAGCGGCTGGGTGATGGTCGGGTCGTCTATTTCGCTATGTCCGTGCCGCCGGTAGCCGATTACGTCTATCACCACGTCGCTGCCGAACTCGTATCGGTACTCCAGCGCCATTCGCGCCACCCGCATCACCGCGTCCGGGTCCTCGGCATTGGCGTGGAATATGGGGATGTCCTGCCGCCGCGCCAGTTGCGCTGAAAATTGCGAGGTGTGCAGTTCCGGCGGGGTGGTGGTGAAGCCGATCAGGTTGTTGGCAATAATGTGAAGCGCGCCCCCCACGGAGTAGCCGTTCACCCCGGCAAAGTTCAGCGTTTCCGCCCAGATGCCCTGGCCGGCGAAGGCGCCGTCACCATGAATGAGGATGGGCAGAAACCGCGCCGCGCCCCTTTCCCCGAAGCGGACCTGCTTGGCTCGCACCCGTCCCAGCACCACCGGGTCCACGGCCTCCAGGTGGCTGGGATTGGAAACCAGGTGGATGTTGATGTTGCGCCCGTGCTCGCTGGTGTAAACGCCGGTGGCGCCCAGGTGATACTTGACGTCTCCGCCGCCCAGCACGCTGCGCGGGTCCACGTCTTCGAAGTTGGCGAAAATCTCCGCCGGCGCCCGCCCCACGATGTGCACGATCACATTCAGCCGCCCGCGGTGGCTCATGCCCAGGACAGCTTGTTCGGCGCCGCGTTCGGCGGCTCCCTCCAGCAGTTCGTCGAGCAGAGGGATCAGCACCGTGAGCCCCTCCAGGGAGAAGCGTTTGCTGCCCAGGTAGCGCGATTGCATGACCTGTTCGAACAGGTCGGCGCGAATTAGCCGCTCCAGGATGTACTGCTGGTCCGGCGCCGGGGCGGACGACTCCATGCGGCGCTCGATCCAGCGTCGCCGCTCCGGATCGGCGATGTGCGAGAACTCGGCTCCGATGCTGCCGCAGTAGTAGCGCCGCGCTTCCTCGGCCGCCGGCCCGCTAAGCTGCAGCTCAGGATGCGGCTGTGGACGGAACAAGCCCAGCGGGTCCAGGTCTGCCTGCAGGTAGCCCCACCGCCGGAAGGCTTCGAAAACCCCTTCCCGCTCAGCATCTTGTGCCGGAACGTAGCCCTCCTGCTCCGGCGCGCTCTCCACTTCAAACTTCGCTTGTGCCATAAGTATTCAGTTTACAAGATGAGAAAACCTCGCGGTGGGACTCACAGGGGAACTGCGTCTTCGTGGATGCGAGCCTGGGCGAGGATTCTCCGAAGTCATATTTCCCTCAGCATATCCGTTCGGGGAGTTCTCAGTCTCTTCTTGAGATCTTTGGTGTAAAAACTCCCTTCAGCCGCTCAGGGAACCACAAAACTTAGAGGTGTTTCGACTCGGGCATGCGCCCTCGCTCAACATGACAGGAGTGAAGAGGAACTGACGTAAGCTGACCGCTGACCACTGCTTCTACCCGCACTGCCCGCTGCCGTGGCACTTGCGCAGCGGAAACGAGCAGGCGCGCGGCTCGGCAACGCGGCCGTCAGGCCCAACGCAGGTCTGGGTGTAGACGCACCAGTAGTTGCCGTCGTTGGAGCGCTGCACCGTTGGGTCTGGTTCGGAATCATAGAACTGGCGCTTCCAGCGCAGCCCTGGGCACAGGTTGGGATTCTCCGTGTTGAACCGTTCCTGCTCGCTGATCATGCCGCGCCTCCCTCGGTCTTGCCCTGCGCCGCTTGCAGGATGGCCCGCTTCACTGCCACCCGCGCCAGTTGAATTTTGTAGCCGTTGCGGCTCAGCGGCTTGGCCTGACTGACCGCGGCCTCGCCCGCCGCCTGCGCCGTTTGCTCGCTGATGGTTTTGCCCACCAGCGCCTGCTCGGCTTCCGCCGATACCCACGGCACCGGCGCCACGTAGCCCATCACCACCCGGGCCGAGCGCACCGTGTCGCCGTTCATGTGCAGCGCCACCGCCGCCAGCGCCAGCGGCCAGTCGAAGGCTTCCTTCTGCCGCACTTCGTAGTGCGCGTACTTTCCTCCCCCCGGTGGGGGGAGAAAAATGTCGGTCACAATCTCGTTGGGCCGCAGGTCGTGCTCGCGTAGGTCTTCCGACTTGGGGATCACGAAGAACTTCTCCAGCGACACCTCGCGCGCTCCCTTGGGGCCGGTAATGCGGATGCGCGCGCCATAGGCGATCAGCGCCGGCACAATGCTCGACGGGCTCACGAACAGCGCCGGGCCGTCGTTGCCCAGAATGGCGTGGTAGCGATTGTCGCCCTCCGCCACCAGCGACTTACCGTCCGGGGTCTTCGGCGTCAGGCCGAAGCCGGAGCGGAAGTACCAGCAGCGCGGGCGCTGGCAGATGTTGCCCCCGATGGTGGCCATATTGCGGATCTGCTGGCTGGCCGCCTCCACCAGTGCGTCGCCAAATGCGGGATAGTGCCTCCGCACCAGCGCGTGATCCGCCAGTTCGCCCAGCGAGGTCAGCGCTCCAATCTGCATGCCGCGCGCGCCATAATGCACCCCGTGCAGTTCACGGATTTCCTTGATGTTGACCACGCGTTTGGGCTTTATCACGTCGTCCTTCATCAGGCTGAGCAGATCGGTGCCGCCGGCCAGCACGGCGGAGTGCTCCCAGTTCCCCGCCAGCAACTCCGCTGCCTGCTGGCGCGTTGTCGGACTGGTGTATTCGAATGCTCGCATCACGCACCTGCCTTCTGTTGCTGTTCCAGGGCCGCCAGCACGCGGTCGGGCATGAGCGGCAGGAAGGGGACCCGCACACCGATGGCGTTGGCCACCGCGTTGGAAATGGCGGCCCCCGGGGAAATGACCGGCGGCTCGCCCAATCCGATCACGCCCCGGTTGTCGTTGAGCGGGTCGGTCATCATGTGCACCACCAGTTCGGGGATGTCGCGCAACCCGGCCAGACGGTAGAACTCCATGTTGGGGTTCAGCATGCGTCCGGTTACAGGGTCGAGCACCTTCTCCTCATAAAGCGCGTAGCTGATGCCCATGATGAGCGCGCCGTAGCACTGGCTCTCCGCCAGTTTCACATTAACGATCAGGCCGCAATCCTGCACCGCCACCATCTTGTTGACTTTGACAATGCCGGTCTCGGTGTCTACGGAAACGTCGGCCATGCCCACGCCGCCCACTCCGCTGTTGATCAATGCGCCGGGACCGGGATTTTTCCCGGTCACGCTGACTGGCATCGCCCCCAGCTTCGAGCAGGCCTGCTTCCAGCTGAGCGCCTTGCTGGGGTCGCTCTTTACCCGCACCGTGCCGTCCTTAGCTTCCAGATCGGCGGGCTGCGCATTGAGCGCAGGCGCCACTTTGGCGAACAGCTGGTCCAGCGCCATCAGCGCAGCGCGGCGGGTGGAGGAGCTGACGCCGCCGATGGTCGTGCTGCCTCCCGAGCCGCCATCCGGCGGGTAGAGCGTATCGCCGATGTTCAAGGCGATGGCGTTCATGGGGATGCCCAGCGAATCCGCCGCCACAATCAGGATGGCCGTCCGCGTCCCCGTGCCCAGGTCCTGGGTGCCCAGCTTGATGTCCACCGAGCCATCAGGATGGATAGTCAGCATGCAATTGCCGGCGTGGCCGCGTCCGCCCCAGGTGTGCATGGAGAGCCCCACCCCGCGTTTGACGGGGCCGTTCGTCTTGTCGCCGCGTGGGTGCCACTTCTCCTTCCAGCCCATCAATTCGGCCGCGATGGGGAACTCTTCCCGGTAAATGGGCGCGCGCGGGCCCGCGATCTCCAGATTCTTGGTGAAGAATTCCAGCGGGTCCATGTTGAGTTTGTGCGCCAGGTCATCCAGGGCGCCCATGGTGATGACCGCCGCCTGGGGATGGTTGGGAGCCCGCCAGGCGCGCGCCGGTCCCTGGTTGGTGCGCACCGCGGTGTGTTGCTTGCGTTGGTTGGGAATTTCGAGTACGTAGGGGATGGGCGGAGAGCCCGCGCCCGCGGGCCCGCCTGTGCCCCAGGAATCCGACTGCCAGGCCACCACCGTGCCGTCGCGCTTGGCGCCTACCTTCACGCGCGCGAAGGCCGAGGGCCGCGCGCCCGCCGTCATCAGCTCGGAATCGCGCTCCAGCATGTACTTCACCGGCTTGCCTCCGGCGCTCTTGGAAAGTTGCGCCGTGGCAATGCCCCAGCGGTCCGGAGAAAACTTGCTGCCGAAGCCGCCCCCGATGTGGTCCTGATGGGCGCGCACGTTGCCGGCCGGGATTTTCAGCGCCTGCGCGTACTGGTCGGGCAGCCCGGAAACCCCCTGCGTGGAACAGTGCACGAACAGATGATCGGGGCTGGGCCACTCCGCCGCCGAGCCGTGCGTTTCCAGACAGCAATGCGTAATTACCGGCGCGCCATAGATGCCTTCCGAAACCACTTCCGCGGCGGCAAAGCCCTTATCCGGATCGCCCAGCGTTTGCGCCGCCATCTTCTGATAGGGCGGGCGCTGCTGGTTGGCTGCTTCCGGATGGTAGGGGGCTGCCTTCAGGGCACTGATAACCGAATCCGGCACGCCATAGCCTTTCAGTTCCTTGGTCATGTCATCGGTGACCTGGAAGGTCACGCCGTCTTTTTGCAGTCGGCTGATGACTTGCGCCTCCGGCACCTGGTTGCTGAGCGCGTCGTCGAGGTCGTCCTCGCTCATGGGGCCGGGAGGTCCTTCGCCGGCTCCCGGGGGTGGTTCAGAATCCGAAATGTTGTGCGGCAGCACCTCATACTTCACCTGGATGGCGCGAATGGCGTCTTCCGCCGTGGGTTCATCCAGCGCGGCGACGGCAACGATGTCGTCGCCCTGCCACAGGATTTCCGTGCCCGCTTTCTGCACCACCTGCACCGCTTTTACACCCGGCATCTTCTCCGCCGCGCTGGTGTCAATGCTGGTGATGCGGGCGTGCGCGTACGGGCAGCGCAGCACCTTGCCGAACAGCAGACCCTTGGGGTTGTAGTCGTAGCTGTACTTGGCGCGCCCGGAAACCTTCACCGGGCCGTCCACGCGCGAAATGCGCTTGCCGATCAGTTTACGTTCCGACGGCGCAGGCCATTTGTATTCCGCCATGACTTACGCTCCCTTCGTGCCCGACATCTGCGCGATTACCTCGCGGATGCCCTTGTAGGTGCCGCAGCGGCACAGGTTGCCGTTCAGGTGGTAGCGAATCTCCTCCGCCGTGGGGTGCGGGTGTTCATCCAGGAACGCCTTGCACGCCATCACGAATCCGGGCGTGCAGAAGCCGCACTGCTGCGCATCATGCTCCACGAAGGCCGCCTGAATGGGGTGGAGCTTGCCGTCTTCGGCCAGCGACTCGATGGTGGTGATGGGCTGGCGCTGCGCCTCGATGGCCAGCACCGTGCAGGCATACACCGGCTTGTTGTTGAGCAGCACGGTGCAGGCCCCGCACTCGGCGCGGTCGCAGACGCGCTTGGCGCCGGTCAGGTCGAAGGTGTCGCGCAGCGCATCCAGCAGCGTGACCCGCGGCTCCAGTTGCGCGCTGTGCTGCCTGCCATTGATGGTGAAGTTCATCGCCACCTTGCCCGGGCCATAGACGGGCACTTTTTCGCCCGCCGCTTCCACCACCTGCGGCGCTACCAGCGGCACCGCCGCGGCGATGCCGGAAATTTTCAGAAATTCTCTGCGTGAAACGCCGGAGGGAGTCTTCTCGTCATCATCAGCCATCTCTGGCCTCCGCTAACGTATGCAAGTGACGGCTTGGGGCCGCCGGGGTGAATGGTTGTGATTGGTTGCGGAGAGTTGACAGTTAGGCGGCGCGCGCCGCCCGTGTTCCCGTGGGCAGAGCAGTATACAACTCCATGGTGTCTCTTGTCCGGCTGGGGCCCTCCCGCCGGCGCTTAACGTCCCCTACAGGCAAAGTAACTTCTTCGCTGCGTATGAACTCAAATCGGCGCGGAACAAAGGCTGCTAAATTCGGGGTTTGCGGCTAAATTCAGGGTTTGCGGCTGAATTCAGGGTTTGTGGCGCGGGCGCCCTCGCCCGCGAAAATGTCATTCGGAGGCGCAACTCGCGATTTCCGCGCCTGAATTACAAATTACCAATTTACAAATCGGCCCCCGCCCTTCCCTTTCCCCCGCCTTTGTCGGAAAATAGAGACAAGACCTCAGGGGTGAGGAGTAGCTCATGAAATCTCGTCTGCTTGCAATCCTGGTAGTTTCCGTTCTAGCGCTGGCTGGCAGCGCCCTGGCCGCCGACCAGATCAGCGGCGATTACATTGAAACCCGCAGCGCCGATGTCTGGACCGGGCCCTGCTTTGCCAACGGCGAGGTCGGCCTGAATGGCCAGGAAGCCATCCTGGCCTGGCATGTGCAGCGCGGCGGCTGGGATGGCGTGAGTCTGGCCGGCCATAGCGTGGTCGCGGTGGTGCGCGCCAATGCCACGCTGGGCGATCCCTATGCCGATCCCTATCCCGCCAAGGCAATCCTGATCGTGGACGACGAAGCCACGCCGCAGCAGCAGGCCGCGCTTAGCGCCTTTGCCCGCCACATGGGCGGCAAGCTGCTGGGCAGCGTGGAGCGGGTGGTGGCTGCGCCCGTGGACTTTTCGGTTTTGCGCGGCCACGAGCACCATGGCGCGGCTTTCCTGCGCGCCGGCAGCTTCGTCACTGTGCAGACCCGCGGCCTCAACGATAAGGACCACTTCTGCGGCAACGAGCACACCTATTATCCGCCGCTCACTGAAACCGCGCACGCCATGCCGGTGGTGGCCATGACCGATAAGTACCAGGGCAACGACCTGGGCGAGTCCTGGGAACTCCACGACAAGCGCAGCGCCTTTGTGGGCACCTTCGCCCGCTAACCCGTCTCGGAGCATCTAAGCGCGGAACTCAGCCGAGTTTCGCGCTTTGTTGTCTTTCACTTGACTTGAGTCCTGCAACCGCGCGGGAGTATTCTGCTGCTCCTTGGGAGGAAAACTTGCGCACTCGCACGGTTGCTGCTTTTTTCATAATCCTCGTGCTCGCTCCGGCCCTGTTCGCCGCCCCCGCTGGCAAGGTGGAACCCACTGGGCCGCTTACAGACCCGGCCGCTTCGGATGCGCTCAAAAAGGCACTGGAGCCGGCCGGCTACCGCGTTCTTCTGGATGACGGCAGCGAATGGTGCAAAATCTGGTTGCGCGCCGGCGTGCCCGCCAGCGGCAAATCTGACGTCGAAGGCGCGCTTTTTCCGCAGCTCTCTGAATCTACGCTGATTGGCGTCATTTCTTTCACCAAGCCCGCCACCGATTATCGCGGCCAGCAGGTTCAGCCCGGCCTCTACACCCTGCGGTACGAGTTGCTGCCCAATGACGGCAATCACCTGGGAGTGGCTGACAACCGTGATTTTGCCCTGCTC
>DATGGJ010000488.1:0-3165 GCA_035308585.1 Terriglobales bacterium | reverse complement strand
CACTGGCCGAACTCCGGGTACTTCTCCGGCTGGTAGACCACGCGTATGCCCCGGTTCAACGCCCGCCAGTTTTGTCCCCCGTCCTCGGTCCCGTACACGCCTCCCGCCTCCCCGTCACTGTTCGCTTCCGGACTGTCGCGTCCCACAAGCGCACACCGTGATCAGGAAACCCGGCTCCTTGCCCGGCTTGCCCCTTTATCAACAGCCGGTTACCTTCATAGTTCCGGCAGCAGATTTGCTAAGAAGTACGCTGACCCAGTGTGGCAATCCGCGTTATCCCAGCGACCGGGAGGCACCATGGACACCTTGCTGCAGGACGTGCGTTACGGGGCTCGCATGCTGCTGAAGTCGCCCACCTTTACCGCCGTCGCCATCATCATGCTCGCCCTGGGCATCGGCGCCAACACCGCCATCTTCTCCCTCACCGACCAGGTTCTGTTGCGGCAATTGCCGGTGCGCGAGCCGGAACAATTGGTGGTTCTGCGCTCCCCCGGCGATAAGCCGGGTCACACCTCCAGCGACGGCGATGATGCTGCCTCCTTCTCCTATCCTCTCTACCAGGCTCTGCGCCAGCATAACCCCGCTTTCTCCGGCCTCCTGGCCCGCTATGCCGTGCCCCTGAGCATCGCCGGCCAGGGCAGCACCGAACGCGCCCGCGGCGAACTGGTTTCCGGCAATTACTTTGAGGTGCTGGGCGTCCCCCCGGCGCTGGGCCGCGTCTTCTCCCTTCAGGACGAGACTGCTCCCGGGGCCAATCCCGTCGCCGTGCTCAGCTACGGCTACTGGGCGCGGCGGTTCGGCCGCAACCCCGCCATCCTCAACCAGCAGTTGACCGTCAATGGCACCCTCCTGACCGTGGTCGGCGTGGCCCGCCCCGGCTTCACCGGCGTCCAGATCGGCCAGATACCTGATGTCTTCATTCCCCTCACCATGAAGCCGCAGATGACCCCCAACTGGAATGGCCTCGAGAGTCCCAACGATCACTGGCTTGCCTTCATCGGCCGCCTCCAGCCGGGCCTCACTCACTCCCGCGCCCAGGTCGCGCTGCAGCCCGTTTATCACTCGCTGCTGCTCTCAGAGCTGCCGCTCATGAAACTTTCTGCCGACTCCCAGCGCCACTTCCTCAGCCGGCCTCTGCTGCTGGAAACCGGCGCCAACGGACGGCCCATGCTTCAGGCGGACGCCCGCCAGCCCCTCATCCTCTTAGCCCTGATGGTCGGCCTGGTCCTGCTCATCACCTGCGCCAATCTCGCCAGCCTCCTGGTGGCCCGCGGCGAAGCCCGCCAGCGCGAAATTGCCGTCCGCCTGGCGGTGGGCGCGGCACGCTGGCGTCTGGTTCGCCAGCTGTTTACCGAAAATCTTCTCCTCGCCCTCCTGGGGGGCGCCGCGGGCGTGCTCTTTGCCGACTGGACTCTGGGTCTTCTGGTCCAGGCTCTGCAGGAAGGGGCTGGCGTTTTAGGACTGAAAAAACAGCTCGACGGGCGCATCCTGGCTTTCGCCATTGCTCTTTCGCTGCTCACCGCTCTGCTTTTTGGGCTGCTTCCCGCGCTGCGGGCGGCGCGCGCCGATCTGCAGACCTCACTGAAGGACCTGGGCAGCAGCGTTTCCCACCGACTTTCCAGCGTGCGCCTGCGCAAGACGCTGATCATCGCTCAGGTCGCCCTCACCGCGGTCTTGCTCATCGCCGCCGGGCTCTTCACCCGCAGCCTGCTCAATTTGAAGAACACCGATCTCGGCCTGCGCGCCGATCACGTCGTGGAATTTACCATCGCCCCGGAACTGAACCGCTATTCGCCGCCGCGCACCATCGCCTTCGTGGACCGCCTGCGCCAGTCCATTGCCACATTGCCGGGCGTCAGCTCGGTAAGCGCCGCCACCGTTCCGATTCTCGCCGATGACGACTGGGGTTCAGACGTAACCATTGCCGGCTATACCGCCCGCGAGAACGAAGACATGCACGTCTGGCGCAACGATGTGGGACCAGAATACTTTGCCACCCTGGGTACCCCGCTGCTCGCCGGCCGCGAATTCCGCAATTCCGATAACGCCGACAGCGCCAGGGTGGCCATTGTCAATGCCACCTTCGCACGCCGCTTCCTGCAGGGCCGTAATCCTCTCGGCGTCCGCATCCGTACCGGCCCGGGTAAGGCCAAGCCAGACGTTGAAATTATTGGCGTGGTCAAGGACAGCAAACACTCGGATCCCCGCGACCCTATCCACCCTTTTATCTACGAGCCCTACGCCCAGGATCCCACCTTTGGCCGCGCCACATTTTACGTGCGTACCGCCGGCGACCCCGCCGCCATGGCCGCAACTCTGCGAAAAACGGTGCAGGCCTTCGACCCCAACCTCCCGGTTTATGACATGGAGTCCCTCGTCCAGCAGGTGGATGAGACCGTCTTCACCGACCGCCTGCTGACTTTTCTTTCGCTCTGTCTGGGATTGCTGGCCGCGCTCCTGGCCGCTGTCGGCCTCTACGGGGTCATGGCGTACGTGGTCACCCGGCGTACCCGCGAGATTGGCATTCGCATGGCTCTGGGCGCCACTCGCGAAAATGTTGCCGGCCTGATCTTGCGCGAGGTGGCGCGCCTGGCCGGAATCGGTCTGGCCATCGGACTGGCCGCTGCCCTTGCCGCCAGTCGGGTCGTAGCCTCGCTGCTCTATGGCGTGAGCGCGACCGACCCTCTGGTGTTTGCCCTCGCCCTGTTGCTGCTCGCCCTGGTCGCGCTTTTGGCCGGCGGCTTGCCCGCTCGCCGCGCCGCCAGCGTCGACCCCGTCGTGGCCCTGCGTTACGAGTAACCCATGGACGCTCTTGCCGCTTTGCTCTTGTGGCGCGGGCGCCCTCGCCCGCGAAGGGCTGGACTATCATCCGGATAACCGGCTACAAAAAGCCGCCATCCCGAAGGCCTGCAGGAATGAGCGGCACTAGCGCCGGAAGCACTCTCTTGTGGCGCGGGCGCCCTCGCCCGCGGACGCCCTCCCTAGGAGGGCGTCATCCCGAGGACCTTCAGGCCCGAGGGATCTCGCGTGCACTACCGCATACACTGCCACTCGAAATTTGGGCGAAGCGCAAGGCTGGAAATTGCCCGATTACCAGATTACTCAATTACTCAATCCCTACGTGGCTTCCACCGCCGGCAGTTCCTCCACCGCCGCCCGCCCCCG
>DATGGJ010000487.1:0-2284 GCA_035308585.1 Terriglobales bacterium | reverse complement strand
TTTGAGACGGAAGCGCCTCCCGCCTCGGTGCCGCAAAATGATCCTGGCCGCCGCACAACGCGAATTCCCTGGGCGGCTGCCTCAGTGGCAGTCAGCGCGGCCGCTGCGTTGTTCCTTGCCTTCTGGCTGGTGCCGCTGTGGAGATTGCCGCAGCTCACCGTTGCTCCCACACCCGTGCCTGCAGCCCCGCCGCTTGCCGCCGCGCCCGCGCCGCCCACCGCGGTCGCGCCTGCTCAGCGCGTATCCCTGGCCTGGCACGTGACCGCTGAGGAAGCCGCCGCCGGCCATGCTGCCGCCAAGCCGCCGGTCTCTGTTTCGGCCGTCGTTCCGGATTTGCCGAATCTGCCGCAGATTGCGGAAGCTCCGCGCTCCGGCTTCATCTATCCCGTTGCTCCCAACCCCAACCTGGTGGGCAAGGTCGCGCTTAAGGCGGTGGTGGCCAGCGATGGCACCGTCAAAGAAGTTGAGGTGCTCAGCGGAGACCGCGCTCTTGCCGCCGCTGCTGTTCGCGCCGTGAAACAATGGCGCTATGCTCCCGCCCAGGTCGGCGGACGCACCGTGGAAGCCCAGACCCGCGTCACCATCAGCTTCCTCGGCGACGATGCCGTCTCCATCATTCTGCCCAATCCGCAGTAGCCCGCCACGTCAGTTCATCTGGCCGCCCACGGGCCTAAATCGTCGCAGCGAATCCGGAACGTCGCATCAGCAGCATGGCAAGGAAACCGCCGGCGAGAACGTCGAATGAAAGGCAGAAGCCGGGCCACCACACAGGGACACCGGGATTCTGAATGATTCCATGATGGAAGAAATCGAAAACTCCGTGTCCGGCGAGGGCAACCACAATCAGCCAAAGGCTCTTCTTGAAGCCCGCCACGGCTAGCGCGAGAAAAACGCCTGCTATCAGGGACTCCAAGGCCAGCACCCGCGTGGAACTCCCCATGGCAGCAAACAAAATGTAATACGTGGCAACCACTATCACCAGCGTCGGATAGAAGGCACGGTCGCGATCGAATCCGGCCCACATGGCGAAGACGCACACCACCACTGCCAGTCCAACCCCGATCAGATATTCCATAGATCCCTCTTCGTCTGCTTTGGAGAATCCTCTAAATCATCGCGGGGAAACCGACATTGTAACCAGATGGCGCAGATAACGAGTGATAAATCCGCATAGCCGGCAGGCGGGTGGCCCGCTCAAGCCTGTTTTTGGCTTGAGTGGGAACTGAAAAGACCGCTGCATCAGAATGATTGGCGCGATATCGCCGTCACGTTCATTAGGCCGGAAAGTTTGCCCCAGAAATGGTGAAAATGCCGCAGGGCACGTGAACGCCAGTTATCGACAACCAGCCGCGTCCCGCTAGTATCCTACCTCTAGGTTAGGCGCAATGATGGTTGTGCTCGCGGGCACTTACGTGTCATTTCGTCGAGAGGAAAGATAATGCAAGCTCCGGAAGGAATAAAGGTTCTGTTCATCGCAGGTTTCGGCCCCATCGACCGTGACATCGCCGGCTCTCGCAAGCTCTACAGCGATGTCCTTGGCATCCCGTTTAAAGAGGATTCCGGCGGCTATCTTTATACAGGCGTTCTTCAAGGCGCAAAGCACTTTGCTCTGTGGCCTCTTGCGCAGGCGGCGCAGTCTTGTTTCGGTAAAGATTCCTGGCCCGACGATATTCCAGTCCCGCAGGCATGGCTGGAGTTTGAAGTAGAGAGCGTGGACAGAGCCACGGCAGAGCTCGAAGCGCGAGGATATCGAATGCTCATCAAGAACAAGAAGGAACCATGGGGCCAGACCGTTAGCCGCTTCACGTCTCCGGAACACTTGTTGGTGGGCCTTACCTTCACGCCGGCGATGCGCAAAGGGAACTAGCTCGGATGTCATCCTGAATTTTGCCGACTCTTCTCTTTTGAGCGAGGTGGGTGGCCCACTCAAGCCTGGTTCTGGCTTGAGTGGGAACCCTGAAAAGACCGCGGTTCACGGAGTTTGCTAAGGTGCAGAATCGAGCCACTCCCGGAGTCCTAATGTGAGTCGCGAGCCACCTTGGCCCCGCTGTGGCCCACCAGAAAGTCCAGGTCCGCTCCCTTGTCCGCCTGCTGCACGTGCTCCACGTAGAGCCTCTCCCATCCCCGCAGCGGGAGCGGCGGTGCCTGCCAGCGCGCCCGCCGGGCCGCCAGCGTGCTCTCATCCACTTCCAGGTCCAGCCGCCGTTTGGCCGCGTCGAGCACGATCATGTCCCCGCTTTCCACCAGCGCCAGCGGTCCCCCCGCCGCGGCCTCCGGACACGCA
>DATGGJ010000486.1:0-5532 GCA_035308585.1 Terriglobales bacterium | reverse complement strand
GGGCATCAGCAGCATTCTTGCCAGCGGCGACTTTACGCAAACCAACAACTGCCCCAGCCAGCTTGCTCCCAGTGCGACCTGCGCCATCAGCGTCAGTTTCAAGCCAACTGCAATGGGGCCGCGCAGCGGGACGCTTACCATTGGCAACAACACGCCCGAAAGCCCTCGCCTGCTGGCGCTCTCCGGCACTGGCCTGGGGCAGGCTGACCTGCGGGAAACCACGGTCACAGCCCAGGGGACATTGATTGTGGGCAAGAGCACCCAGGTAAGCGATACGGCTGTGAATCAGGGGGCGGGCGATGCCGGCAGTTCGGTCACGCGCTATTACCTTTCCCCCACGCCCAGCACCGTGCCCAAGGGCACGCTTCTGAGTGGTAGCCGTTCGGTGCCGGCGCTCGCCGCGGGAGCCACTGCGAGCGGCACAGCGGGGGTGACGGTTTCCGCCTTCTTCCCGCCCGGCAGCTACTATTTGCTGGCCTGCGCCGATGATTCGCGCTACGTGATAGAAAGCAATGAGAACAACAATTGCGCCTCCTCCAGCGGCATGTTGCTGGTGGATGGGCCCGACCTGGTGGAAAGCTCGGTGACGGTGAATGCTCCTCTGGTCCTTGGCCACGCCGTCCAAGTCACCGATACCACGCGGAACCAGGGGGTGGCGGCCGCTGGTAGTTCGACCACGCGCTATTACCTTTCCAGGACTGTGAGCGGCGTGCCCACGGGAATCCTGCTTGCCGGGCCGCGCTCGGTGCCGGCGCTGGCCGCCGGCGGCGCCTCCACCGGAACCACCACGATCACTATTTCGCCGTACGCGCCCGCCGGCAACTATTTTGTGCTGGCTTGCGCTGACGTTAACCGGTACGTCGCCGAGTCGAATGAGAACAACAACTGTGCTGCTTCGGTTTTGCTGCCGGTGAGCGCGCCTTAGTTAGGGCAGGAAGCGAATAACGCCGAAGCGGCTGGGGTTGTGGAATGCCTCCGGCTTGGCCACCACCGTGCTCCAGGCCAGAAGTGAGCGCTGCTCATCTGTCCCCGTACCTTCCGCCCGGTAGAAATTGCCGCGCCATTTTGCTCCCGGAACGATGTGTCCCTTCATGGCGCTCAGAGGAATGCGCATCTCGCACATCCACAGGTGCTGTTTCTCATCCACTTTCACAGCGTGCTCGAAGCCCGAATTCCAGGCGGCGGAATTGAATGGTTTCTTGTCGAGATCAATTTCCAGGTCAATCCACTGGTTGTTGGGGGCAACCTCGAATTCATAATAATGATTAACCTTCTCCGGTTCGGGGTTGAGGAATACCTCAACCACATCGCGGTCCCACAAGCCCCAGCGTTCCTTGGCCGGATCTTCACCTTTGTAAACGTTTATCTCGCGGTATTTGCACCAGAAGGCGAAATACACGTAGTTGTCGCTCCACAGGCTGGCCACTTCGGTTGTGAGCTCCGGGTAGCGCTTGTCCCCGGTGTAGTTGTGATCGAAGGTGGCGCGCGGCATGAGCTTCCACACGCCCTTATCCAGGTCGCCGTCGGGCACGAAGTCGCGGGTAATGTGCTGGCTGTTGAGAGAGATATTGCTGGTATAGGGCTGTGCTGCGGGAGAGTTCATCATCGCTAGCAGTAGGAAGAAGTAGGGAATCATGGAGCCCAGTAGCTTGGCACAGGACAACGTGCTTTGTCACGGGGCAAGGTGGTTGCGGCCAAAACACATTCTCCCAATGTCACGGGGCAGTTCGTTACGTGAACAGCCCCGCTCGCCCAAGATGACAGAGGTGCATTCGCTACCGCAGCCCCGCCAGCTCCTGCAGGCGGTGCCAGTTGGCCAGGCGGTCCTCGGTGGCTTTCTTGAGAAATTCGTCGGCCTCACCCTGCTCGTTGAAATGGCGGGCAAAACGTCCCTCGGTCCGCGCGAAGCTGGCAAAGTCCACCGGCTGATTGTCATGCGGGTCAATGTACCAATCCTGCTTCATGGCGGGATTGCCGGCCAGACTGAGACATTCGCGGATGCGGTCGCCCTTGCGCGGATCGTAAACGAACAGCGGGAAGGTGCGCGATTCCACCGCCAGCTTGGCCTGCTCCAGGGAGCGATCATCAGGCACGCCATGCTCGGGCTGGCAGGTGGCATAGGCAATCACCACCGCCGGGCCGGGGTAAGCGTTGGCCTCCAGGATGGTCTTGTAGAAGTGGTTGAGGTGCGCCGCCGTGGTCTGGGCCACGAACACGCCGGGATGCATCATGGCGATTTCGCCCAGTTCCTTGCGGTGCTCGCGCTTGCCCGGCTGGGCTTTGCCGAAGGCCGCCATCTTGGCGTCCTGGCCGGTCAGAGTGGAAGTGGAGGTCTGGCCGCCCGTGTTGGAGTACACCTGCGTGTCCAGCACCAGGACCTTGATGTCGAATCCTGACATCAGCAGGCGCGATAGCGACTGAAAGCCGATGTCGTACATGGCGCCGTCACCGCCCAGCACCCACAACCGCCGGTTCTGGTGGCCTTCCTGGTCCCAGCGCAGGCGGATGCCCAGGGCGTCCGCGGGCGCGTTTTCGAACAGCGAGTTGGTCCAAGGAATGGCGTACGGGTTGAACGGATAAGTTGAGCCGAACACGCTGTTGCAGCCGGTGGCGGCCACAATGCCGATCTCGTTGCCGTAGACGAAGCCGGTGGCGGCCAGCATCAGGCGGATGGGCGTGGCTTCGCCGCAACCCATGCAGGAGCCGCCGCCGCCCGCGTATAGCAGCGAGCGTCCGGCCAGCATCATGTCGCCCAGAGCTTTTTCGTTAAGCAGGTGCGCCGGCGTCTCCGGCAGGTGATGGTAGAGGTCCATGGCCAGGTCGTACTTGGCCATGTTTCCGTTCTTCACCACCATCTTCAGGGCCTCGTGGCGGCCGCAGGCGGTCACGCATTCGCCGCAACCCTTGCACTTGTCGGGGTCCACGAAAATGGAGAACAGCCCGCCGGGCTGCCCTTTCTTCTGCGGAAGCTCGTAATACTTGCTGGTTTTGATGAAGTCGTTGCGCAGCGACTCGCGCAGCTCGGCGCGCTCGATGTGGTTCAGTTTGTCTTCCAGTATTGCCGGCTCCACCGCTTTGGCCAGGATGGCCGTATCCGGGCAGGCGTTTACGCACTCCATGCAGCCCACGCAGTTGGCGGCGATGAGCTCAGGAATGTCGGGAGCCAGGGTGCGGAAGCTGCGGCGCATGGCGCTGGAGGGCGGCATCAGGCTGCGCGCCACGTATTCGTCGGCGTCCAGATCGGCTTCGCGGCCGCGGGCGTAAGTGCCGATGACCTTGTCGCAGAAATTCGCCTCTACCAGGCCATTGCTGGAGTGGCAAGGAACCTCGAATTTGTGCTCCTTGAGGGGACGCACGTGCAGCTCTTCGCCGCTGGGCGGAATGATTTCGACCACTTCGTTATAGCCGCGCCGCGCCGCCGCCATGTTGTCGGCCACCACGCGCGCGCCGCGCTTGCCAAAGTACTTGCTCAAAGTCTTTTCCAGCGAGGCAAACAGGTGCTCCGCGTCCAGTCCGGCCTGTTCGCGGAAGGGCGTCAGGCGCAGAAAGGCGCCCAGCAGCACGATGCCCTGCATCCGGATCTGCAGGTCGGCGCGGCTCGAAGATTGGCGCGCAATCTTGCCCGCGTCCAAGGCGTACACCCGCAGCTTGCGCCCGCGGATTTCCTGGCGCGCGCTTTCCGGCAGGCTGCTCCAGACCTTCTCCGGGGGCAGATTCGACTGCAGATAAACCAGCCCGCCATCCGCCAGCCCTTCCAGCGGATTGCCCGACATGAAGGCGTAGGCGTCCTGCACGGCCACGAAATCCACTACTTTCAACTCGCAGTGCAGTTTGATGAACTCGGGCGCCAGCGTCAGGTAGTAATTGGTGGGCAGGCCCTTCTTTTCCGAACCGTACTTGGGAAACGCCTGGGCATAGAGCCCGAACAGGTCGGCTGCCACCGAGGCAATCACCTTGTTGGTGGTTACCGAACCGAAGCCGCCGATGGAGTGGCCGCGCAGCGAGAAGGCGCCCGCGGGCCGCACATCAGGATCCTCGGTGATGGGCAGTTCTATTTCATGCTTCACGCCCAACACGAAGAAGCGGCGATGCCGCTCGTGGCCGGCCATGTTCTCGGCCGCTGCCACGAAGTGGCCGGGGCGCACGTCGCGCCCTCCCAGCCCGGCAACGCCGGAGTAAATTTCGGGCAAACGCTCGAACTGACCCTTGCCGCTGCCCATGTGCGCATCGGCCAAGGCAGCTTTCACTTCCATGGTGAGGGGATTCGATTCGGCCAGAGGAACATCCGCCCGCTCGATTACCGTGGCGGCGCGGCACTTGCGCAGCAGCAGCGCCAGCTCCAGCGCGGGGAAGGGCCGGAAGCTCACCAGGGTGATGCACCCGATGCGCATGCCACGCTTGCGCAAAAAGTCCACCGTAGACTCCGCCGTCTCCATCATGGAGCCCATGCCGATGATGGCGTAAGCGGCATCCTCCATGCGGTAGGGAAGCACGCTCTCGTAGTGCCGTCCGGTGGCGTCGCTGAATTCCCGGAAGGCCCGCTTCAGGGCCGGCGCCACCTTGTCGTAAAAGTGGCGCTGCGCCACCTTGCCTTTCATGTAGCTGTCCTGGTTCTGCACCGGACCGCTGAGCAGTGGCGCCTGGGTGTCGAACAGTCGCTTGATGCGCTCCTGTGGCGCGCCCACAAATTCCTTCATGAACTCGGGTTCGGGCAGGCGGATGGTTTCCAGGGTGTGCGTGGTCAAGAAGCCGTCCTGCACGTTCATGAACGGCGTTTCTGTCTCTTCAGCGACGCGGCGCGCGATCAGCGCCAGGTCGGCCGCCTCCTGGGCATTGCGCCCGAAAAGAATGCCCCAGCCCACGTCGGCCACTCCCATAACGTCATCATGGCCGCAGTGCACGTTCAGGGAGTGCGAGGTCAGGGCCCGCGCTCCAATGTGAAATACCGCCGGCAGGCGCTTGCCCGCGATGACATACAGCACCTCTTTCATGAGGATCAGGCCCTGCCCGGAGGTGAAATTGCTTACCCGGCCGCCGGCCAGCGCGAAGCCTTCGCAGGCTGAAGCCGAACTGTGTTCCGACTCCGGCTCCAGAAACTGCACCGCCTCGCCCCAAAGGTTCTTTTTGCCGTTGGCGAATTCCACGGCAAAGCCATCGCCCATCGGGGTGGACGGCGTGATGGGGTAGGCGCACGCCCCCTGCGCGATGTTGGAATCCACCCAGACCACCGCTCCCGAACCATCTACCGTGGAGGCGATGCCGGGATACCGCGCCTGAACCACACTTTCGCCCACTTCCGCATTTTTCAAGCTTGCTGTTGTCAAGTGATCCCCCTTAAGTACTGCCGGCGGGTCCGACCTTTAAGCCGGACCCGCCGTTTGGGTGCGAAAGCCTCCGCCCCCGCACGGAGACTTGCCCAAACTCAATGTGCCACGCGGCTTACCTTGGGCCTGTTTGCATGGTCTCGCCAGGGGTGGCCAAGGCACAGTGAGGAGAGTCACCGGCATTTGTGACGGGCGTCACTTTTGGCTT
>DATGGJ010000485.1:0-1833 GCA_035308585.1 Terriglobales bacterium | reverse complement strand
GGGGCCGCGTGCCAACTTCCTGCCCGCGGCGCTCTGGGTGCCAATGGCATTCACGCCGGCCGAATTGCAGGGCTGGGGCACGCGCTATGACTTGAGCGTTTTTGGCCGCCTGCGCGCCGGTGTCACTTTGCAGCAGGCGCGCAGCGAAGGGCAGGCGCTGGGAGCAGTCATTGAGGCGCAATATCCGGCGGACATCCTGAAGGACTTCTACGGCGCGCGCCTGCAGGTGGGGGCATATCCCTGGCACGAAGAAGTCACGGGACCGGTGCGGCCGCTGCTGCTGGTGCTGATGGTCGCGGTTGGGCTGGTGCTGCTGATCGCCTGCGCCAATGTGGCCACGCTGCTGGTGTCGCGGGCTGCGGCGCGCCAGCGTGAAATCGCGGTTCGCCAGGCCCTGGGCGCAACCCGGGCACGGCTTTTGCGGCAACTGCTCACGGAAAGCCTGCTGCTGGCATTGCTGGGCGGAGGCTTGGGGCTCCTGCTTGCCTTCTGGGGCAAGGACCTGCTGCTGGCCATAGCACCCGCGGATATTGCCTTGCCCCAGAGTGTTGCTTTCGGCCCCGGCGTGCTCCTGTTTGTGCTCGGCCTCTCCTGGGTGACGGCCATTCTGTTCGGCTTGGCCCCTGCCTGGCACACGGCGGCATCCCGGTTACAGCCATCCCTGCAGGAAGGTGGGCGTAGCCGCACCGAGGGCCGCACACATCACCGTCTGCAAAGCGCCTTTGTGGCAGTGGAGTTTGGGCTGTCGCTGCTTCTGCTGATCGGCGCCGGGCTGCTGATGCGCAGCTTCAGAAAGCTGCTGCAGACCGACCTGGGCTTCCAACCTGACCACGTCCTGGCTATGGAGATTCCGCTTCCCGCGCAGGCTTATCCCGGGGCCTCGCAAATCCGCAACTTCTATAAGCGGCTGATGGACGAGGCGCCGCGCCTGCCGGGCGTGAAATCTGCGGGTATGGCAGATGACTTGCCCCTGCGCGCGGCCGTGTTCCACACCCTGGAACTCGAAGGTCGTCCGCAGGCGGGCAAGCCGCCGGCTGTGGCCGAAACCTGGGTGCTGGGCAACTACTTTCAGGCCATGCGCATTCCCCTTATCTCCGGCCGGCTTTTCAACGCGCAGGATGGCCCCGCCTCGCCAGCGGTCGTGATCATCAGCCGGGGCATGGCTAAAAAGTACTGGCCCGGTCAGGACCCGATCGGGAAACGCCTGCGCCACGAGGAAAACCAGCCCTGGATGACGGTGGTAGGCGTGGTGGGCGACGTGAACGATGGTTCTCTTGGCCGGCCTCCGCAGCCGCACATTTATATTCCTTTTCTGCAGCTCAGCGATTCCCTCACCGCTGAAAACGTGGTCGGCGTGGCGCGCTCCATGAATCTCGCCGTGCGCACCGCGGCTGATCCTGCTGCATTAGCCTCAGCGGTGGTCGCCCAGGTACATTCCCTCGACCCCGACGTGGCGGTGGCGAATGTCGTCACCATGCCGCAGGTGATCCGTTCCTCGCTGGCCGGCCCCCGGTTCAACACCTCGTTGGTGAGCCTGTTCGCCGGCTTCGCCCTGTTTTTGTCGGCCATTGGCATTTATGGAGTGCTGGCCTATGCCGTCACCCAGCAGCGGCACGAAATCGGGATTCGCATGGCGCTGGGCGCGCGCCCCTGCCACGTGCTGCGCGTCGTTCTAGCCTGGGGAACGCGCTTGGCCTGCCTGGGCGCGGTGTGCGGAATCGTGGCGGCGCTGGCGCTTACCCGCCTGATGAAAGACTTGCTTTACGGCGTGGGCGCCACCGATCCCCTCACCTTCGCCGGCGTCACCCTGCTGCTGCTCTTCGTGGCTGCACT
>DATGGJ010000484.1:0-5686 GCA_035308585.1 Terriglobales bacterium | reverse complement strand
TCCCAACGCCGATTTCGTAGCCGCCGGGGTGGAGGCGCGCTGGTGGCTGCAGATGCGCACCCTGGTTCATGATGGCGAGCTGACCGTCCCCCCGGGGCAGTACTTCGTGCTCGGTGATAACCGTGACGAAAGTCTGGACAGCCGCTTCTGGGGATTCGTTCCCCGCGCCAATATCGTAGGGCGGCCGCTGCTGATTTACTGGTCTATTCGCGCCCCCGCCGACAACCCCATTATGACCGGGGGCGGCGACTGGTCGCACCTGGCTTACGTGCTCACCCACGTGCTGCAGACCACCCGCTGGCACCGCACTTTCCGCCTGGTAAATTAGCAGTATCCGGCGCAACCGGGTAAATTAATAGGGATGGCAACCGCTCTGAGCAAGACCAAGTCTCCGGCCAAGAAGCTGCCCAGGAAAGAAGAAAAGAGAAAAGAGACCACCGTCGAGTTCCTGGCCTCGCTGGCCGTGGTCCTGGTGGTGGGGCTTTTCATCATCACTTTCATAGTGCAGGCCTTCGAGATTCCCTCCAGTTCCATGGAGGACACGCTGCTGATCGGGGACCACGTCTTTGTCAACCGCATCGGATTTGCCCCAGCTTCCCTCTATCTGGGACCCCTCCTTCCCTACCATGACCCCAAGGACGGCGACATTGTGGTGTTCCTTTCCCCGGCCGAGCCTGGCTTGTACGTGGTGAAACGGGTCGTCGGAGTGCCCGGCGACCATATCCACCTGCGCGACGGCATCGTTTACCGCAATGGCAAGGCGCTCAACGAACCTTATGTGCTGCGCAACGGCAGCTACAATCCGTACCGCGACAATTTCCCGGCCATTTCCCCCAGCGATGCCACCAGCGTGACGCCGGAATGGCGCTTGACCCTGGGCTCCCATATCCAGGGCGAGGATCTGCTGGTGCCGCCCGACCGCCTCTTTGTCATGGGCGATAATCGCGACGTCAGTTATGACAGCCGCTATTGGGGGTTTGTGCCCCGGCAAAATGTCATCGGCCGGCCGCTTTTCATCTATTGGTCGTTTGTGGAATCCTCCGGCCAGTACCTCAAGCGCAGCGCCGCCGACCGCATCGGCTTCATCTTTCACGTGATCTTCCATTTCTTTGACCAGACGCGCTGGGGACGCATGCTTCACATCGTGCGATGAAGCGCTCCACTCGCAACACCGTCGGCGCGGTAGCGGCGCTCCTGCTGCTGGCGCTGGTGGTGCCGCCGCTGATCAGTGTGGGACGCTTTCACGCCCGCATTGACCAGTCCATCGGGCAGGCCCTTGGGCGGCAAGTGACCATCGGCCAGGTAAACCTCCGCTTGCTTCCCCAGCCGGGATTTGACCTGCAGCGCCTGGTGGTGGCCGATGACCCTTCTTTCAGCGCCGAGCCCATGCTGCGCGCCGATGAGGTCACCGCCTACCTGCGCCTGAGTTCGCTGTGGCGGGGGCGCCTGGAGATTGCCCGCCTCAGCCTGCAAAATCCCAGCCTCAACCTGGTGCGCCGCGATGGCCGCTGGAACGTTTATGCCCTGCTGGAACGCACCGCCCGCACCCCTTCGGCGCCCACCGCGCAGAGCAAGCCTGAGTCCCGCCCGCGTTTCCCCTACATTGAAGCTGACAGCGGGCGCATCAACTTCAAGATGGGGGCGGAAAAAAAGGTTTACGCGCTGACCGATGCTGATTTCGCGCTCTGGCAGGAGGCCGAAGACCGCTGGCACTTCCGGGTTGCGGCCCGCCCGGTGCGCATTGACCAGAACCTGAGCGATACCGGTACCCTGCAGATGGAGGGCTCGTTCCAGCGCGCGCCGTCCCTGCGCGAGACTCCCGTAAGTGTCCGGCTGAACTGGCAAAACGCGCAGCTGGGCCAGTTGACGCAGCTCATTTATGGGCGCGACCGCGGCTGGCGCGGGGCTCTCGACCTTTCTGCACGGCTGAGCGGCACCCCGGCCTCGCTGGCTGTTCGCGCTGAAGCCCGGGTGCAGGACTTCCGCCGCTACGACATCATCACCCCCGGCTTCCTGGAGTTGCGGGCACGCTGCGATGCCCGCTTCAGCTCCATTGACCAGAGCTGGTCCAGCGTGGCCTGCCGAGCCCCCGTGGGCGACCATGGCCTGCTCACGGTCAACGGCAGCGCCGTGGCTCCGCTCAGCGGCGGCCCCTACCAGTTCAAATTGGTGGCGCAACAGATGCCCATGTTTTCCCTGGTGGCCGCCGCCCAGCATGCCAAGCGCGATCTGCCTGACGACCTGACCGCCACCGGGGTGCTCAACGCCAGCTTCCTGGTTACAAACTCGGCGCAAACCGGATGGCGCCGCTCCTGGTCGGGCGACGGGCAAACCAGCGACTTCATTCTCTCTTCCGACCTCACCAGCAACCAGCTCAAGCTGGGCGCTATTCCCTTCACCGTGGTAGGGGGAGCGCAGTCGCTTCCGGCGCGCAACATGAAACCTCGCCGCGTGCTGCCGCCCAGCGCGGCTCCGGAGTTGCGACTGGCCGTGGGGCCGTTTCGGATGCAACTGGAGAGCGGCGCCCCGGCGGTCCTCTATGCCTGGCTTTCACGCCGCGGTTATGAAGTGAATCTGCAGGGCGAAGCCCAACTAGCAAAACTGGAGCAGGTAGCCCGCACCCTGGGAGTGCATGCGCCTCCGCACGTGAAGAAAGGAACGGCCAGGCTCGATCTCCAGATTGCGGGACTGTGGACCGGTTTTCCCGCTCCGGAGGTGACCGGCAAGGCGCAATTGCATAACATCACAGCCGGCTTGAAAAGCTGGAACGCCCCACTGCAGATTTCCTCCGCCGAAGTCGTGCTCGCTCCCCAGAAGATCAAAGTGCAGAACCTGGCGGCCACCTTTGCCGGCACAGGCCTGCATCTGTCCGGGGCGGTACAGTTGGCGCGGCAATGTCCCGCGGGCGAAGTCTGCCCCGCGCAGGTGAATTTGCATGCCGACCAGCTGCTGGCAGCCGAACTGGGCAACCTGCTTCATGCCCGTCCCAGCCGTCCCTGGTACCGCCTGCTGCAAAAAGACGGCGAGAAGCCGTTGGCCGGGTTGGCAGTCACCGGCACCATTTCCGCAAACCGGGTGACCGTAGGCGGGCTGGCAGCCACCCATTTCACCAGCCACTTGTTGATTCAGGGCGGGAAGATGCAGCTTTCGCAAGTGCGCGCCGCCATCTGGGGCGGGCAGCACAGCGGCGAATGGCAATTTGATTTCTCCGGGCGCCAGCCGGTATATAGCGGCACCGGCACACTGGAGCATGCTTCCCTGGCGCAAGCCGCGCAAGCCATGGGGGACGACTGGGCCAGCGGCAAACTTGCCCTGCAATACCGGCTGCGGTCGGCGGGCTGGACTAAAACCGATCTGCGGGAATCGCTGGCCTCCGCCGCCGCCTTTGACGTGCGCGACGGAGTGCTGCGCCACCTCAGCCTCACCACCGGCGCCCAGCCAATGCGTCTGCGCCGCTTCACCGGTCAGCTGGCGCTGAACCATGGCGAGTTCACCCTGGCGGCGGGCAAATTGCAAGCCCTGGACGGCATCTATCAGGTCAGCGGAACTGCTCTGCTCGATAGCAAGTTGAATATTAAGCTGGTGCGCGACGGCTCCCATTCTTTCGACATCACTGGAACCCTGGGCGCGCCCCGGGTAACGCTTGTGTCGCACCCGCAGAGCGAAGCCGCGCTGACCCGATGAAACTCGCCACCATCGTTTTTCTGGGACTGGTCTTTTCTTTTGCCGCGGCGGGCAAGCTTCATCCCGCCGCTAATCCCGCCGCCGAGAGCCTGCAGCGCAAGCTGGACCGCATCCAGAGCAACGGCGCCCTGGCCCACCCTCGCCCCCTGACCACCGTGATGACCGAGCAGGAAATCAACGCTTATGTGGCCAGCGGACGGGTGAACCTGCCCAAGGGCGTGCAGTCGGTGCGCTTTTCCGGACAGCCGGGAGTGATTGATGCCTGGGCGCGAGTGGATTTCGACCAGCTCACCGCCGGACAACGCAGCGCCAATCCCCTGCTCAGCATGTTCAGCGGCGTGCACGATGTGGCCGTGGCCGCGCACGGCAGCGGCGCCGGCGGCGTGGGCAACGTGCATATTGACTCTGTGGCCCTGGACGGCGTGCAGATACCCGACTTTGCCCTGCAGATGTTCGTAAATCACTACATCAAGCCCAAGTATCCCAACCTGGGCATTGACAACCGCTTTCAGCTGCCTGACCGCATTGACACCGCGGTGGTGGGCAACCATCAACTGACGGTCACGCAAAAATGAAGCAGTTCTATGTGAAATGTGTGGGCACAGGCGCCCTCGCCTGTGCGGGCCGCCTGCTGACCGGGGCTGAAGCCCGATTAAAGCTTGCCATTTGTTCCCACGGCTGAAGCCGTGGGCTTCCACACCGGTACTGAACCCTTGTGGCGCGGGAGCCCCCGCCCGCGAAGCGCTTCAGAGAAGGGCGTCATGCTGAGGGCCTTCAGGCCCGAAGCATCTTGCGGGCAGCGGAACATTCTTCTGAGACGCCACAATAAGCTACGCCGCTGCCGTGCTCGCCGCCGGTCGCCGCCGCAGCCCCCATCCCAGCGCCCCCCAGGCGGCAAACGCAATCCATTCATAAATGCTGAAGTGGCCGGGGATGAAGGGCAGCGCCTTCATCAGCACCATGCCCATGGCGACCACCACTCCCACCACGGCCACGGCGCGGCGCAGGGGCAGCGGCCGCATGCGGTAGTAGGAAGCGCAGGCCGCCATCCAGCCCAGCGCCGACGCCACCGAGCCCACCTCGGTAATCGGCACCAGGATGGCTTCTCCGGCCAGCATGATGGCGGCGGTCGCGATCCCCACCCACACCACCGCCACCGCCGGCGTCTGGTTCGTGGGGTGCACCCGGCCCAGGCGCGGCTCCACCATGCCCCGGCGTCCCAGCGCGAACAACAGCCGGCTGGAGGCCACGAAGTTTCCATTGAAGACCTTGAAAAGCGAGAGCAGGGCCGCGCTCAAAATCACGCTCACAATCCAGCGCGCATGCAGCGCGCGTTCAAATGCCACCGCGGTGGAGAACGCGCCGCTGGGCAGCTTCTGCCAGGGCGAAACCCAGGCTACGGCAGCAATTACGATGATGTAGAAAGCAGCGCCCACCACAATTGCCATCACGATGGCGCGAAAAAATCCGGCGGAGCGAAACTCCGGGCTGGCTTCCTCCGCGCACTTGGCTACCGACTCGAAGCCGGTCATGAAGTAGGGCACGATCTGCAGCACCAGCAGCACGGAGATAAAGGGCGTGTGGCTGAACAGCGGCGGAAAGTTGCGCGGCGACCCCTGGGCGGCGCCGAAAGATACAAAGATCACGAACAGCGCCAGCACCGCGAAGGTGGTCCAGTTCTGGAACGTGGCGCTCAGGCGGATGCCACGGTAGTTCAAAATGGTGAGCAACGCGGTCAGCCCTAATCCCAAAATCAGGTGCGGCAGGTATACCGGCTTGCCCGCAACGCGGTAGATCTCAACCGAATCAAGCCAGGGAAAAATGAAGGCGGCAATGCGGCCCAGGGCCACCGCCTCCCAGGGGCAGACGATGAAGTAAGCTAGAAACATCATCCAGCCCGTGGCGTAGCTGACGGTCTGGGGAAACACTTTGGCGGTGTAGGCGATCTCGCCGGCGGCGTCGGGCATGGCCGCCACCAGTTGCCCGTAGATGTAGCCGATGG
>DATGGJ010000483.1:0-24137 GCA_035308585.1 Terriglobales bacterium | reverse complement strand
CTCGGAGGCCACCGCGTCGACGGCCGATGGCCGAGGGGTGACTGCTGCGGGGTTTTTCTGACCACTGGCTACCGGCGGCTGACCACGGCTTTCCTGGCCACTGGCCACTGACCACCGGCTATCCAGAAGGCAAACGCCGGTTATGACCCGATGCTCCCTGCCTGACAGCAGGCGCAGCATGCGGGCGGCGTCGGCCGCGGGATCGGGGGCGTCGGCGGGCTTGCCCAGAATTTCACCGCCAACGAAGACGACTGTATCGGCGGCCAGCACCCATTCGCCCGGGCGGGGGCGGCGTTGTGCTACCGCCAAAGCTTTCTCCCGCGCCATGCGCTCGGCAAACTGCTGAGGAGGCTCCCCGGGGTTTGGGACCTCGGGCAGGTCTGCCGCTTGCACCGTAAACTCGATTCCCGCCGCCCGCAGCAATTCCTGGCGGCGCGGCGAAGAGGAGGCCAGGATCAGGGACATTGGGACATTCTAATTTCACCGCCGAGTCGCAGGTGGCGCGGAGGAATACAAATTCAGCGCGGCAGATCAACGGGGATGACATCGGCATTTGGTAATTGCATTTGGCGCTTTGGGGATCTCACAAGCCGCTCCCGCCAAACGCCCAGTGGTAATTGCCAAGCGCTTGATCCGCGTTAATCGGCGCTGATGGGCGGCGAATGAATTTCTGGCGGAAGTTGCGCCATCCTCGCCAGCCGCATCCAAACTCGCTTGAAATCGGCTAACCTGAATCTCATGTACGGAGCCACGCTGGAAGGCGGCACGGCGGATTTTCGGCTGTGGGCGCCCCACGCCCGGCAGGTCAGGCTGCGCCTGGTGGGCCGCCCCGACCTGCCTATGCAGCGCTCGAATGATGGCACCTTCAGTTTGCGTGCTCCCGCTCAAGCCGGCGACCGGTACTTCTACCTGGTTGACGACAATAAGCCGCTGCCCGACCCCGTTTCCCGCTTGCTGCCCGAAGGCGTGCATGGCCCTACCGCGATCGTAGACCCGAACAGCTTCGAATGGAGCGACCAAAATTGGCGTGGTCGGGAGCTGCGCGACTACATCATTTACGAACTCCACGTTGGCACCTTCAGTCCCGAGGGCACCTTTGACGGCGTCATCCAGCGGCTGGATTATCTGAAATCTCTGGGCGTTTCTGTCATCGAACTCATGCCCGTGGCTGCTTTTCCGGGGCGGCGCAATTGGGGATACGACGGCGTCTCCATGTACTCGGTGCAGGCCAGTTATGGCGGCCCGGAAGGCCTGAAGCGCCTGGTGGATGCCGCCCACCGCGCCGGACTCGCCGTCCTGCTCGACGTGGTTTACAACCACCTGGGCAACGAAGGCAACTACCTGCGCCTGTTTGGACCCTATTTCACCCACCACCACACCACGCCCTGGGGCGACGCCATCAACTACGACGACCAGGGCTGCGAGGGTGTGCGCCGCTATGTGGTGGAGAACGCCCTCTACTGGATTCGCGAATATCACTTTGACGGCCTGCGCCTGGACGCTACGCAAACCATTCGCGATGATTCACCGCTGCATATCCTGGCTGAAATCCAGGAAAACGTGCAGACACTTGCCCAGCAGCTGGGACGGCGGGTCTGCGTGATCGCCGAAACCGATGAGAACGACCGGCGCGACGTCCTGCCGCGAGCCCAGGGCGGATTTGGCATGGACGCGGTGTGGAGCGACGACTTCCACCACGCCATGCACACATACCTGACTGGCGAGCGCGAAGGCTACTACCAGGATTTCGGAGGTAAAGAGCAGCTCGCGCAGGCGTTAACCGAGGGCTTCGTCTTCCAGGGAGCGCCGTTCAAGTTCTGGCACGGCCGCAAACGCGGCACCTCACCCGCGGGCATTCCTCTTCCCGCGCACGTCATCTGCACGCAGAATCACGACCAGGTTGGCAACCGCGCCCGCGGCGAGCGCCTTGACCTGCTGGTGCCCCGCGGCGCCTGCAGGCTGGCCGCGGCCCTCCTGTTGCTCGCCCCGGAAACTCCCCTGCTCTTCATGGGCCAGGAGTATGGGGAGACAGCTCCCTTTCTGTTCTTTACCGACTACGGAGACCCCGAACTGCAGAAGGCGGTGCGCGAGGGCCGGCGCCGGGAGTTCGAACATTTTGTAGATTTCGGCGGCGAGGTGCCGGATCCACAGGACCCACAGACATTCGAGCGTTCACAACTACAATGGCAAAAAATTGGTGGGCAGCGGTCAGTGGCCGGTGACCAGAAAACTCCGCACGCAGACATGCTGGAGTGGTATCGCAAGCTGATTGCCTTGCGGCGCGAAGTTGTGATTCCTGGGGAGCGCACCTGCCGGGCGGAACTGGTGGACGAGGCCATAATGCTGCAAGTTCCCGCGCGCGAGCCCAGGTTGCGTGTTATTGCCGAGTTTCCAGGCAACCGGCGAGGGAACGTGCCTCCATTGGCGGATTGGAAAGAGGTCCTCTTTTCGGACGAGGATGGATACCGGCTGAGAGTTTTTATACGGCCGTGAAACTGGCTCTCGTGCACGCCGAAATCTCGCTGACCAACTGCCCACTCTCCTACCTGCTAAAATTGAATAGTTCCCACCACCCCGATGGACCGCGCTCGTATCCGCAATTTCGCCATCATCGCGCACATTGACCACGGCAAATCCACGCTGGCGGACCGCCTGCTGGAGCTCACCGGGTCGCTCTCGGCGCGCGAAATGCAGGCCCAGGTTCTCGACGCCATGGACCTGGAACGGGAGCGCGGCATCACCATCAAGGCCCATGCCGTGCGCATGATGTACCAGGCCAAGGACGGCGAAACCTACCAGCTCAACCTGATTGATACTCCCGGGCACGTGGATTTCTCTTATGAAGTTTCGCGCTCGCTGGCCTCCTGCGAAGGCGCGCTGCTGGTGGTGGATGCGTCGCAGGGGGTGGAAGCGCAGACCCTGGCCAACTCCTACCTGGCCATCAATCACGGGCTGGAAATTATTCCCGTCATCAACAAGATTGACCTGCCCAGCGCCGACATTGCCCGTACCAAGGAGATGATCGAAGGCGCGGTCGGCCTGGATGCCTCCACCGCGCTGCTGATCAGCGCCAAGACCGGGCAGGGCGTGCCCGAGGTGCTGGAAACCATCGTGCACCGCGTCCCCCCGCCCAAAGGCTCGCCGGATAGTCCGCTGCAGGCGCTGGTGTTCGATTCCTGGTTCGATCCCTACCGCGGCGTGGTGGTGCTGGCCCGCGTGTTTCATGGCACCATGCGCAAAGGCCAGAAGATTCGCCTGTGGTGGAATGGGCATGTTTTCGAAGTGGAAACGCTGGGCGTGCTCACTCCCAAGCCCGTGGAAATAGACATGCTGGAGGCGGGCGAAGTCGGCTTTCTGATGGCCAACATCAAAAACGTGGCCGATACGAAAATTGGCGACACCATCACGGACGACGCGCGCCCCGCCATCGAGCCTCTGCCCGGCTTTGAAGACATCAAGCCCATGGTGTTCGCCGGCCTCTACACCGTGGACGCACATGAACACACGGCTTTGCGGGAAGCCCTGGAGAAACTGCGGCTCAACGATTCTTCGTTTTTCTTTGAGCCGGAAAGCTCTGCCGCCCTGGGCTTTGGCTTCCGCTGCGGCTTCCTCGGCCTGCTGCACATGGAGATCATCCAGGAACGCCTGGAGCGCGAATTCAACCTGGACCTGATCACCACGGCGCCGGGCGTGCGGTACAAGATCACGCGCACCGATGGGGAGGTCGTCGAGGTTGATAACCCGTCCCGCTGGCTGCCGCAGAGCGAGATCCGCAAGATAGAAGAGCCGGTCATACTGGCCACCATTCTTACCAACGAAGAGTTTGTAGGCGGCATTCTCAAGCTGGTGGAAGAAAAGCGGGGACGCCAGAAGGGCTTCGAGTACGTCACCGCCAACCGCGTGATGCTGAGCTACGAACTGCCGCTTAACGAGATCGTGCTCGACTTCTATGACCGGCTGAAGTCGGTATCGCGGGGCTACGCCTCGCTCGATTACCACCTGGCGGGGTATTGGGAATCGCCCATGGTGAAACTGGACATTCTGGTCTCCGGCGACCCCGTGGATGCGCTCTCCACCATCGTGCACCAGGAGCATGCCTACGAGCGGGGGCGCGCCCTGGCCGCCAAGATGAAGGAACTCATCCCGCGGCAGATGTTTGAGGTGGCCATCCAAGCCGCGATTGGCGGCAAAATCATCGCCCGTGAAACCGTCCCCGCCATGCGCAAGAACGTGCTCGCCAAGTGTTACGGCGGCGACATCACCCGCAAGCGCAAGCTGCTGGAAAAGCAGAAAGAGGGCAAGAAGCGCATGAAGCGCATCGGGCGGGTGGACATTCCCCAGGAAGCCTTCCTCGCCGTACTGCGGGTGGGCGAAGAATAAAAAAACGCCCCGGCGCTCGGATGAACGCCAGGGCGGAATAAGGACTCAGTTGCCAGAATGAGAACGAGCGCAGGCTGAACCGCAGCAGGAGTGTGCGGCTGTGTCTTTGGCTGCCGCTGCCTGGCCGCAGGCCTGTCCCGCACAGCAGCCCTTGCCGTCCTTCCCTGCGCAGCAGGTCTGCCCTTTTGCCATCTTTTCCATGCAGGTGCATTTGCCATCAGCGCATGACGCGTCACTGCAGTTCTTGCAGCTCTCCTTGCCCGCGCAACAGGATTTTGACGTGTTCTTGCCGTGGTGCGCGGCGGGATCGCAGCAGGCGCAAGCCTGAGCCTGCGTAGTGGATGGCGCCGGTGACTTCTCGTCCAGGCTTGTGGTCTGCGAATTCTGAGCCCACATGGCCGCCGACAGCAACAAAATCACAATTACGTTTTTCCAATTCATAGTTCACCTCGAATGTGATGGTGATGGTTCCCCGGCATTACTCCGGGCGTCTGAGGCAAGTACAGTCGAGGTCTAAATGCGCAGGTCGGCCTTGTGGTCAAAGACATCCCGGCAACCACCGCCGCAAAGCTTGGGAGGAGAGAAGAGGGCGGCCGCCGGTGATGCAGCGGCCTCTCGAACCTGCTCTGACGGAATGGCAGGAGGCAGGCCCTCGCGAGCATGGGAGAGGAAAACGGCTTCCTCGTGGGGCGCCTGCACCAGGCAACACGTCTCATTCATGCAGCATGGAGAGGTAACTTGCCTCACCGGGCAGCAGAGCATGGAAGCGGCGGCCTCCGGCGTGTACCTCGGGCGGCTCACATCGTGTTCACAAAGGCTGCCCTGGTGCGGTTGCGCGCACGGTTGGCGGAGCCACGGCTCCTTGGGCCGCACTCCGGACCACAAAACGAGCGTGATGAGCAATATCGAAGCCGTTGCGCGTGGAACCATGCTGCCCAACAGCATGCCGGATGACGAACATTCCCGATGTGACGAAGCTCACCGTCGGCGGTGATGGTCAGCCGCGGAGGATGTCCGCCAAAGCGGGCTTCAACTCGGGATAGCGGAATTTGTAGCCGCTGGCCTCCAGCTTGGTGGGCAGCACGCGGGCGCTGGCCAGCAGCAATTCCTCTCCCATCTGCCCGAAGAACAGGCGCACCGCAAAGGGCGGCAGGGGAAACAGCGCGGGCCGGTGCACGGTTTGGGCGATGGCGCGGGTGAACTCAATGTTGGTCACGGGATTGGGCGAGACCACATTCACCGGCCCGGACAAACCTTCGTGGGTAAGCGCGTGCTGAACCGCGCCGACCACATCCTCAATCGCCACCCAACTCCAGTATTGCTTTCCATTGCCGATAATGCCGCCCAATCCGTAACGGAACGGCGTCACCATCTGCTTCAGGGCGCCCCCGCTCATGCTGAGCATGATGCCAATGCGCGTCTGCACAGTGCGAATGCCGGCCTCGGCGGCCGGCTGGGTCGCGCCTTCCCACTCGCGAGTCACCATGCCCAGAAAGTTGTAGCCCGGCTCGCTGTTTTCGGTGAGCATTTCATTGCCGCGGCTGCCGTAGTAGCCGATGGCGGAAGCGGTAATTAAAACCCGTGGCTTGTGTGCCGCCCGGGCCAATGCCTGCGCCAGGTTGCGGGTGCTGTTTATCCGCGAATCGCGGATCTTCTGCTTCTTTTTCTGGTCCCAGTGGCCGACAATCGGTTCCCCGGAGAGGTGGACCACGGCGTCGTAGCCGCTCACCGTGTCGGGAGCAATTGGCTTTTCCGGGCCCCATTCGACTTCATCCGCAGCCGCCGGCGGGTGACGCACGAGGCGGGTGACACGATGGCCGGCAGCCGTTAGCGCCGGCACCAGTGCGCCGCCAATAGGCCCCGAGGTCCCGCTGACAAGGATGTTCATAGAGGTCATAGAGCCTCATAGATTACGCTGCAAGCGGGCGGGTGACAAAGCAAGGTAAGCGCAACCTTCGCCGTTGCAGTTACTTAGGGCACGGCCGATGGTGCCAGCAGCTAATTTGCCCAAAATGCACAGCTATAATGAAGCATGGCGACCCTGCGCCACCAGATCGCGACCAATGTGCTCACGGTTACGCGTTTCCGCGAGCTGCTCAAGCGCATCCGGTCGTATCGCCCCAACGACGATCTGGGACTGATTCGCCGCGCCTATAACTACTCTCTCCTGCACCATACCGGGCAGCAGCGGGCCTCCGGCGAACCCTACCTGGTGCATCCCCTGGAAGTAGCCTGCGTGCTGGCGGAGATGAAGCTGGATCCCATCGCCATCGCCGCCGGCCTGCTGCACGATTCGGTCGAGGACACCTCGGTCACCATCATTGATATTCGTAAGGAATTCGGCGAGCAGGTGGCGCACATCGTCGAGGGCGTCACCAAGATCAGCAAGATTGATTTCGCCTCCAGCGAGGAGCGCCAGGCGGAGAACGTCCGCAAGATGGTGCTGGCCATGGTGGATGATATCCGGGTGGTGCTCATCAAACTGGCCGACCGCCTGCACAACATGCGCACCCTGGAGCACCTTCCGCCCGAGCGCCAGCAGCGCATCGCCAAGGAAACACTGGAAATTTACGCCCCCATTGCCCACCGCCTGGGCATGGGCAAAATCCGTGGCGAGTTGGAGGACCTGGGGTTCCGTTTCATGGATGCCATCGGCTACGAGCAGGTGCACGCGGCGGTGGAATCGCGGCGCAAAGCCGGAGAGCAGTTTCTGGCCCAGATCGAGGAAGTCCTGCGGGAAAAATTCAAAGAAGCCGGCATCGAGGCGCAGGTGCAGAGCCGCATCAAGCGTCTCTACAGTATTCACCAGAAAATCCTGCGCCAGCGCATCACCGTGGACCAGATGTACGACTTGTTCGCCGTTCGTGTGGTCACCAACACCGTGCAGGATTGCTATGGGGTGCTGGGCATCATTCATAACCTGTGGCGGCCGGTGCCCAGCCGCATCAAGGATTTCATCGCCATGCCGCGGCCCAACTTTTACCAGTCGCTGCACACTTCGGTGATTGCGGAGGACGGGCATCCTTTCGAGGTGCAGATCCGTACCGAGGAAATGCACAAGATGGCGGAAGAAGGCATTGCCGCTCACTGGAAGTACAAAGACGGCCCGGTCAGCGCCAAGGATGAGCAGCGCCTGGCCTGGCTTCGCCAGGTGGTGGAATGGCAGCGTGACGTTGCCGATCCCAGCGAGTTTCTTTCCACACTCAAGATTGATCTCTACCCGGAAGAGGTATACACCTTCACCCCCAAGGGCAAGGTGGTGATCTTGCCGCGCGATGCCACGCCCCTGGATTTTGCCTACACTATTCACACCGAGGTGGGCCACACCTGCGTGGGCGCCAAGGTCAACGGGCGCATGGTGCCGCTGCGCTATCGCCTGCACAGCGGCGACATCGTGGAAATTCTCACCCAGCCCGGGCATCATCCCAGCCGCGACTGGCTGGCTACCGTCAAATCCTCGCGGGCCCGCAACAAAATCAAGCACTGGCTCAACGTGCACCAGCGCGAGCGCGCCATCGAAATCGGGCGCAAACTGATCGAAAAGGAAGCGCGCAAATACCGGGTAGCGCTCAAAGACATTAAGGAGCCGGATTTTCAGCGCGTAGCATCTGATTACGGCCTGGGCCGGGGCGACGACCTGCTGGCCGGCATCGGCTATGGCAAGTTTTCGGCGCGCCAGGTGCTGGCCAAACTGGCGCCCGCAGCCTCCGAGCAGCCGGGCGAAGCCGATGAGGAGAAGCAAAGCGCCATTACCAGCGTGGTGCGCCGTGTTTTTGGCGGCGATCACAATGCCATCAAGGTGAAGGGCCACGACGACCTGCTGGTCTACCGCGCGCGCTGCTGCAATCCCATCCGCGGTGAGGACATCGTCGGCTACGTCACCCGGGGCAAGGGCGTGGCCGTGCACTCGCGCAACTGTCCCAACGTGACCAATCTGATGTACGAATCGGAGCGGCGCATCGCCGTGGAGTGGGCGCGCGATACCGAGGCGGCAGCCGGATACCCGGTGAAGCTGACCCTGTTTTGCGACGACCGCGCCGGCATGCTCAAGCAGGTGACCGCCATCATCAGCGACGACAACACCAACATCCGCAACATTGAAGTCCGCACCGCTAATAGCCAGGCCAACATTGACGTGGTGATTGACATTGAGGACCTCAAGCACCTGGAGCAGATCATCACCGGCCTGCGCAAGATCGCCGGCGTGCACGATGTGCAGAGGGTGCAGAGAGTCTAGTTGTCAGTTCACGGGGGCCAGCTCTGAGTTTTCAATAATTTCCAGTTCTGAGTTTTCAATAATTGGAGGACAGATGCGAGATGTGGTCGCTACCAAAGATGCGCCGCAGGCGATTGGGCCTTATTCCCAGGCCATCAAGGCCAACGGGTTCGTTTTTATTTCCGGGCAGATTGCCATTGATCCATCCGGCGGGCAAATTATTGCCGGCGACGTGGCGGCCCAGACCGAGCGCGTCCTGAAGAACCTGGAAGCCATCTTGAAGGCGGCAGGCAGCGGCCTGGAGCGGGTGGTGCGCACCACCGTGTTCCTCAAGAACATGGGTGATTTCGCGGCCATGAACGAAGTTTATGGCCGCTTCTGGAAGTCCGCCCCGCCGGCCCGCTCCACGGTGGAGGTGGCGCGTCTGCCCAGGGATGTGGCGGTCGAGATTGACGTCATCGCCCTGGCTTGAGCGTTCCCCCGCCGAGGACTCAAAGGAATTGGTAACCGAGTAATTTGTAATTTGTAATTGGTCGACCGCGGGCATCCGTATGCGTTAACCTGCCCAACTATGCGCGCGGTGGTACAACGGGTGAGCCGGGCCCGGGTCGTGGTGGCGGGGGAAGTGGTGGGTGAGATCGGTCCTGGGCTGCTGGTGCTGCTGGGAGTTGGGCAGAACGATAGCCCAGCCGACGCCGATTACCTGGCCGAAAAGATCGCCGGGCTCCGCATCTTCGAGGATGCCGAAGGCAAGATGAACCGCGCTGTTGGGGAAAGCGGGGGCGCGGTGCTGGCGGTCTCGCAGTTCACACTCTACGGCGATGTGCGCCGGGGCAAGCGCCCCTCCTTCGACGCAGCCGCCCGCCCGGAGCAGGCGCGGAGCCTGTATGAGCGCTTTGTTGAAAGCATGCGTGGTGCCGGCCTGCGTTGCGAAACAGGACGCTTCCAGGAAATGATGCAGGTGGAACTGGTAAACGAGGGGCCGGTGACGATTCTGCTCGACTCCCAAAAGGTCTTCTGAGTAGTTGGTGGCAGCAATAGTACCGAATTCCAGCTACCAGCTACTGACTACCACAACCAGCTTTTAGCAATGCATCTGCAATTCTTGCCGCATCCACGCAAGCCTTCACATCATGGGTGCGGATGATGTGCGCGCCTTTCAGCATGGCGACGGTTTCGCTGGCCAGGGTACCAAAGGCTCGTTCTTCCACCGGCGCGTCGCGGCCGTCGCGGCGCAGAGCGCGGCCGATGAACGACTTTCTGGAGGTGCCCACAACCAGCGGGAAGCCCAGCTGGTGCAACTCTCCCAGGCGCGCGAGCAGCGGGTAGTTCTGCTCGAAGTTTTTGCCGAAGCCAAAGCCGGGGTCGAGCGCGATTCGCTGCCGCGCCACGCCCGCACGCACGGCCGCCGCCGCCCACTCGGCCAGTTCTGTGCCGACCAAGGCAACTACATCGTCGGGTGCAGGCAGGTTGCGCCATTCCTCGGGACGGCCGCGCATGTGCATGAGCACGGCACCGCAGCCCAGTTCGGCCACCGTTCCGGCCATGGCCGGGTCCCAGCGGAAGGCGCTGACGTCATTGACTATTTCCGCCCCGGCAGCGGAGGCCGCCCGCGCTACCTCAGCTTTGTATGTGTCCACTGAGATGATGCACTCGGGGGATACACGCTTGACTTCCCCAATTACCGGCAGCACGCGCCGGAGTTCTTCCTGCACGGAAACTGGAGTGCGGCGCTTGGGCGCGCTCTGCTCTTTAATTTCGGAAGCGGGGGCCACCGCCGCCCCGGGACGGGTGGATTCGCCACCGATATCGAGAATGTCGGCGCCTTCGTCGAGCAGATGCAGGGCGTGAGCCACCGCTGCCCCCGGCTGGAAATAGCGACCTCCGTCAGAAAACGAATCCGGGGTGACGTTGACCACGCCCATGACCAAGGTGCGCTCTCCCAGTTTTAGAGAACGCTTGCCGATATTCCATTCGAAAGTCGGGCGCATCAGAAGGCGATTGTAGTCGGCCAAGGCAGGCAAGAGCGAACACGGTTGCGATCACTCGGCGCTCCACTTCCCGTAGCGCTTACGTGGGGACAGCCGCCCTCGGTGTCCGCTGGGCGAAGCCCGGAAAGGGATTCAGGCGACCTGGGCTCGCCACACAGGCGAGGGCGCCTGTGCCCACACAAGTCCCTTCCAGCTGTACTCTGGGTACTGAATACCCAATGCTCCGTCGCTCCACCCCGGTGCTACAATCCAGCTAAGCTCATGCTGCGCAAGCGTGTCTCTCCGTTGCTCGTGCTGGCGCTGCTGTGTGTGGGGCCCTTCGCCACCGCGGCCAGTAAACCTTCCCTCCAGGAACGCATTGACCAGATCCTTGCCCAGCCGGAAGTGGCGCGAGGCTTCTGGGGAATCGAGATCGTCTCCCTGGCCAAGGGCAAGGTGCTCTACGCCCGCAACGAGCACAAGCTGTTCACGCCGGCTTCGAACACCAAGCTTTTCACCACTGCTACGGCTCTGGCCCTGATCGGCCCGGACTATCGCTTCCGCACTACGGTGGAAACCACGGGAAGCCTGGACAAATATGGACGGCTTACCGGCGATCTGGTCCTGGCGGGCCACGGTGATCCCAACCTTTCGGGGCGGGTGCTGCCCTACAACCTGCACACCGAGCGCGACTCGCAGCCCATTAAGGTGTTGACGGATCTGGCCGACGACCTGGTGCGCAAGGGCCTGAAGTTCGTGGACGGCGACGTGGTGGCCGACGATTCTTACTACGCCTTCGAACGCTACGGCGAGGGCTGGAGCCAGGATGACCTGGTGTGGGGCGATGGCGCGCCGGTTTCCGCGCTGACCATCAATGACAATGTGGTGGTGGTCAACATTCTGCCGGCCGACCACATCGGCGACCGCGCCTTTGTCAGCGTCACCCCGTTTGCCGACTATTACCGCATTGACAACCGCATCATCACCACGCCGCCGGGAACCGGCCCGCGCAAGATTTACATCAACCGGGAGCCCGGTTCGCGCACCCTCACTTTCTGGGGCAACATGCCGGTGGACGATGCGGGTGCCAAGGAAGCTCTGGCCATTGAAGATCCGGCCGTCTTCGCGGCGGACTTGTTCCGCCAGCTGTTGGAACAGCGGGGAGTTGTGGTCTACGGGCGCACGCGCTCGCATCACACCGAACTGGCCAGCCTGTCTACGGTTACGGTGACCAGCTTGGCCTCGCGCGGCGGCGGGAATTCAGCCATTAGTTCCCCGCAGGACCAGCGCGTGGTGCTGGCCAGCTACCAGTCGCAGCCGCTGGCCGACGACCTGACCGTAATCAACAAGGTCAGTCAGAACCTGCACGCGGAGCTGCTGCTGCGCCTGCTGGGACGCGAAAAGGGGAATGCCGGCACCATCGAAAACGGCGAAGAGGTGGTGCGCACCTTCCTCACGCAGCAGGTGGGCATCAGCCCAGACGAGTTCGTGTTCTATGACGGCTCCGGCCTTTCCCGGGAGAACCTGGTCACGCCGCACGCCCTCGTGCAGTTGCTGCAGTATGCCGCCACCCAGCCCTGGGCGCTGCTCTACCAGGGAACGCTGCCGGTGGCCGGCGTTGATGGCTCTCTGGCCGACCGCTTTAAAGGCACCCCGGGCATGGGACGCATTCAGGGCAAGACCGGCTCGCTGAACCATGTCAACGCGCTCTCCGGTTACGCCACCACGCTGAAGGGCGAGAAGATCGCATTCTCCATCCTCACCAACAATCATCACCTGCCCAACTCAGAGGCTTTGAGCACCCTGGACCGCATCATCCTGGCGGTGATACAGCAGTGAAGGGGCTGGTGGTGGCAAGTTTCTGAATTGAAACTTATCTGATCAGAACAGGCAAAATGCAGGTGTTCGGCTCGGTGCGGCTAAGCGGATCGCGGCGGGCGGCCACGCCCAGGCTGATTTCTTTGCAAAATGGGGAAGGTTCCAGCCGGCACAGTTCTCCGCTGCGCCGCAGCACCATGGGACGCGGGCCCAGCGCCTGCGGAAATTGAACGCTGGCCCGCGACCCACAGCACAGATACAGCGAGAGCAGGTCGCAGAACTGCAGCACGTCCACCAGGCGCTCAAGCTCGGCATGCGTCCGCGGCTGGCGGCGAAAACGCGTTTCATCCTGATGGGTTTCGTGGCTCACGAAGGCGCGTATGCGGGCCACATCATCGGGCGTGTCTTCCACCGAATTCAGGCGGTGTTCGGCCAGTCGCCGGAAGTGGCCGCTCACCATCAACCCGCCGGTGGCGCCGGCTTTCACCTCCGCGTATGCGATGGAAGCGGTCCAAGCCTCCACGAACATTTCCACCGGAGCCTGGAGGAAGGAAAGGGGGCGCCCAGAGGTATCGCGGAGCAACCGGGGGGCGGTGTTCTGGCCGCCGCTCGCCTGGCCACCCCCATCGTATTTGGCCCAGCCCGCATCGTGCAGGGCAATGGCCCCCAGTACTTCGCGGTCAGAAATCTGAAAGCCAGGCGCGGCAAACTGCGCCGCCAGGTCTCCCGCCAGCGCGGCATGATCGGGCTGCGCGACCAGCCACCACGAGGGCGCGCTCTGTTTCTGAGCCGCGGCTACCGCTTTCCAGGCGGGAATAGTCTCGGAGGATCCGGGCGGAGCTGGGCGGAGCGGGTGAAGAATCATCCAGGCCGCCGCGCGCGCGCCCGCTGCCGTCCGCGCATGGCGGCCGCAGCCGCCGGTCCGGTGCCCGTGGGCGGTTTGCGCATGCCGTCCAGCAACTGCTTAAGCACGATGGCATTGTTGTGCTCAAGGTCGCGCGAGGCGAACAGGAGGGTCACCTTGCTGCGCGTCTCGGCCAGGCGGTAGAGCTCTTCCAAGGCTTCGGCGGCTTGCGCGCCTGATAACTCTTTGAGATAACGCTGGCGGAACCAATCCCAGCCCTGCGGCCGGGCGTGAAACCAGCGCCGCAACTCGTCCGAGGGGGCCAGATCTTTCAACCAGGTGTGGACCGCTTCTTTGCGCACGCCGCGCGGCCACAATCGGTCCACCAGCACGCGGGCGCCATCGCCGCGCACCGGCTTCTCGTAAACGCGTTTGACTGCGACCCCCATGGTCTTTGCTCTATTATTGTACGTTTCCCGGGTGCCCCATTGAGAAACGTACTCCTGATCTCCTGGTCGGTTCTGATTCTATGTTTTCTTGCCGGCTGTGACGTGCAGCGGCGCAAAAGTGACGCCGAGCTTGGGCTCAACCCGCAGCAGGCGTCCGGCCGCCGGGTTTTCGACTACTACTGCGCCCGCTGCCACGAAGCCTACTCTTCCAAAGACCTGCAGGGCCCCAGCCTGGAACATATGTTCAAGAAGCAGTACCTGCCCAGCGGGCTGCCTGCCAACGATGATCGGGCCACGGAAGTGGTGCAGTACGGCAAGGCTCACATGCCGGCATTCGGAAATGTGCTGACGCCGCAGCAGATCAAGGACTTGCTGGCATACTTGCACACCCTGTAACTTCTCCCGTGGGGACAGCCGCTTAACTGCCCGTGTGGGGACAGCCGCTTAACTGTCCGTGTGTGGACAGCCGCCCTCGGCTGTCCGCCGGGCGAAGCCCGGTGAAGGATTGAGGCGAGCTGCGCTCGCCCGCACAGGCGGGGGCGCCTGTGCCCACACACTGGCGAGAGCGCCTGCGCCCGCGTGTAAAATAGTCTTCCATGGGCTCTTCCGCCGAACTGGTTCAGATCAACCTCGCGCCGCAGCGGCCGCTGCCCAAACCGCAATGGCTGCGCGCCCGCGCTCCCGTCGGCGATAACTATCACAATCTGAAAACCCTGGCGCGCGGATTGGGCCTGCACACGGTGTGCGAGTCGGCGCAGTGCCCCAACATCGGCGAGTGCTGGAACCACCGCACCGCTACTTTCATGCTGCTGGGCGATATCTGCACCCGGCGCTGCGGCTTCTGCGCCGTGCCCAAGGGCAAGCCCGGACCGCTGGACTGGGATGAACCGCGCCGCGTCGCCGAAGCGGTGGCAACGCTGGGACTGAAACATGCTGTGGTAACCAGCGTCAACCGCGATGATGACAACCTGGGCGGGGCGCGTATTTTTGCCCACACCATCGAAGAAATCCGCAAGCTCACCCCGGAATGCCGGGTGGAAGTTCTGATTCCTGATTTTCAGGGACTCGATGAGGCGCTGAAAATCGTGCTCGACGCCCGTCCTGACGTGCTCAACCACAACACCGAGACGGTGCCCCGGCTCTACCGCGCTGTCCGCTCGGGCGCGCGCTACCAGCGCACCTTGAAGCTGCTGGAAAATGCCAAGAAGTTTTCCCCCGGCATGGTCACCAAGTCGGGAGTGATGGTCGGGCTGGGCGAAGACATGGCGGAACTGGTCGAGGTTTTCCGCAACCTGGGCGCGCGCGGGGTGGATATTTTAACTGTGGGCCAGTACCTGCGGCCCTCGCGCGACCACCTGCCCATTGCCCGCTTTTACACGCCCGAGGAGTTCCTCCACCTCAAAAAAGAAGCCCTGCGCTTCGGCTTTCGCCACGTGGAATCAGGGCCGCTGGTGCGCTCCAGTTATCACGCCCACGAGCAGGCGGAGGCGACCAGGCCAGCCCCCGGCAATTAGCCATCAGCCCTGCAAAATGTATGGTGGATTGGTGGCAACCCCGCGTCTATTTTCCCGCCGTGGCAGCCATCTTCTTGACCATGGCCAGCACCAGCTTGCGGTCGCTGTCGTTCAGCGAAGAAGAGTAACGGCGGATTTGGGTAAGGAAGCGAACCTCATCGTCGGTAAGCTGAGGCAGCGGCTTGGAGCCGTTATCGTGGTTGGAATCGCTGAAGAACTGCGACAGCGGCACTTCCATGGCGGTGGCAATCTTGGCCAGGGTGTCGAGCGAAGGAATGGTATGGCCATTTTCCACGCGTGACAGATAGCAGCGCAACAGCCCGGTACGCTTTTCGATGTCGCCTTGCGACATGCCCTTGTGCAGCCGAAGATTGCGAATCGTCTCGCCGATATTCATGGTGGGCGCAACCTGAAAAATTACGGTTCGGGGGTGAATGCATAGTAACCAGAGTAGTACCGTCTGGCAAGCAGAATTTAAAGAAGTAGTCAGCAGCCGGGGTTGGGAGTTTGCCTGTTCCGCCGCGCGATCGAGAGTTGGACGAGTGCACTATTTTTTGAGCGTCGCGTCCAGAAATTCTACCGTGCGCTTCCAGGCGTCGGCGGCATCCTCCTGCCGGTAGCCGGCCTTGTTGTTGGGATTTTCGAAGGCGTGACCGGCGTCGGGATAAATGGTGACATCAATTTTCTTGCCCATTTGCTTCATGTCTTGTTCAAACTTGCGCACGTCGGTGGGTGGTATGCCCTTGTCCTGGCCGCCAAACAGCCCGAGGATGGGTGCGTGGATCTGCTGCATGCGGGCGGGGTCGGTGGCCAGGTGCCCATAGTTGATGACGTCGGCGGCGAGAGTGGGATCGGCGATGGCCAGGTCGAGCGAGTAGCCGCCCCCCATGCACCAGCCGATGGAGCCGATCTTCGCCGGGTTCACGTGCTTTTGCGATTTCAGGAACTGCACCGCCGCCAGCAAATCCCGAGTGGCGCGATCTTCGGGCAGGCCGCGCATCAGCTCGTGCGCGGTTTCGGGATTATCCGCGGACTTGCCGCGGTACAGGTCAACCGCCAGCGTGACGTAGCCTTCGTCGGAAAGCTTGGCCGCCTGCTCCTTCACCCAGGGCACCAGCCCCCACCATTCATGAATCACGACCAAGGCGGGAAACGGCCCCTTCCCGCGCGGGGTATAGAGGACACCATGAACGGTTTCGTCGCCGCTCTTGTAGGAAACGGCCTTTTCGGTGGCGGCGAAGCAGGTGGCGGCGATGAACAGCGTCAGCAGCAGAGCGGTTGTCTTCACGAGCAGCTCCTTGCGGCAGGTAATTGAATAATCGGGTAATTGTGTAAGTAGCCAATTTACATAGTTACCCGATTACACAAGCACTCAATCCAAAATCAGCTCCATGTACAGCGCGCCCGGAATCGGGTTCTCCCGGTAGGGCGCGATCTCGCGAAAGCCATAGGAGCGGTACATGCGAACAGCATCCTGCATGACCGGCTCAACAGTGTCCAGACGCATGCGCCGGTAACCCATGGCGCGGGCCTCAGCCAGCACCGTGTTAAGCAGCGCCTTGCCCACTCCGTGGCCGCGAAACTGCGGCCGCACATAGAGACGCTTCATTTCGCAGGTCCCAGGCTCCAGCGGGTGCAGGGCGACACAGCCCACTGGTTCCTGGCCCAGCCGCCCCAATAGCAGGCGCCCTTGCGGCGGCGCGTAATCGCCGGGCAGGCCGGCGACTTCCTGCTCGAAGCCTTGAAAGCACAGGCTGAACCCGAGCGAGGAAGCGTACTCAAGAAACAGCTTGCGGGCTTGCGCCAGATGTTCAGGCGTAACCGCCTGAAAAACCGCAATCGCCGGAGAGGAGGGCGTGCGCGCTACCCCATGAGGATGCCCCCATTGACGTTGAGCACGTGGCCGGTGATGTAGGCAGCCTCCTCCGAGGCAAGAAAGTTGACCGCGCTGGCGACGTCGGCGTCGCTTCCGGCGCGGCCCAGCGGAATCATCTTCAGGATGTTCTCTTTCATTTCCGCAGGCAGCCCCGCCGTCATGGATGTTTCAATGTAGCCTGGGGCCACAGCATTTACGGTGATGTTGCGGGAGGCCACCTCGCGAGCCACGGCCATGGTCAGTCCGATAAGTCCAGCCTTGGAAGCCGCATAGTTGGCCTGTCCCACCTGGCCGATCTGGCCGAAGATGCTGGTGATATTGATAATGCGCCCCCAGCGCTGTTTGAGCATGGAGCCGATGACCGCCTGGGTGCACAGATAGGCGGCGGTGAGATTGGTGTTGAGAACGGCATCCCAGTCGGCGCGCTTCATGCGCATGACCAGCTGGTCGCGGGTGATGCCGGCGTTGTTGACCAGAATGTCTATTTTGCTGAACCGGTCCACCGCCCCGCGGACCGCGGCTTTGATCTGTTCATCGCTGGAGACGTCCATGGGCAAAGCGGCCGCCTCACCGCCGGCAGCCGTGATTTCAGCAGCTACCTGCTGCAGCTTCTCCTGATTGCGCGCCGCCAGAGCAATCTTGGCGCCGCCAGCCGCCAGGCGCAGAGCGCAGGCCCGGCCGATCCCTTGCGACGCACCGGTTACCAGCGCCACGCGGCCTTGCAGGCCCATGCGATCCCGCCTCCCGGGAGAAGGCGCGATTATAAACGACCCGAGTACGAACCACCTCGAGTTTCAGGTTTCGGGTTCCCGCTGAGCATTAACGTCCTGGACCGCGTGGTGCTGGGCGCAGCGCCGGTTTCACTCGGCCGCGCCCGCGGGCTGGTGAGCGCCAACCAGGTCGGGACTTCCCTTTCCCCTGCCGCCAGGGCGGTCACGGATCAGCAAGCGCAGCAAGGGAGGAGCCAGGATGGTGGTGAATCCGGTCATGAAGATGACGATGGCGTAGGCGGACTGCGAAACCATGTTCATTTGCAGGCCGACCAGGGCCACGATGAGCGCCACTTCGCCTCGGGGCATCATGCCAATGCCCACGCGCAGTGCGGTGGGCCGGCCTTCGCGCAAGACCGGCAGTCCGCAGCCCACCACTTTGGAGACCACGGCCAGCAGGGAAATGATCACGGCGTCCAGCAGGACATCGCCGGAAAACAGGTGCACGTCCAGGCGGGCGCCAATGGTGAAGAAGAAGAAGGGAGCCAAAAATTCGTTGATGGCGTGAATGCGGGGCTGGAGATCCCACTCCGGCGCGTAGTCGGCCAGAACCAGACCGGCGAAGAAGGCGCCGATAATGGCAGCCATGCCGATGCGGGCCGCGGCCCAGGAGAGCAGCAGGCAAATGGCGAGGGAGAGCACCAGGGGTGCGTTCTGCAGGGAGATATGGCGGAGGCCGGGGCGGACGCGGCGCACGATGCGCGGCCCGACAAAGATCATGAACAGGGCGAAGCCCACGGCTTCGGCAAAAGTCACGCCCAGGTGGAGCCAGCGGACCCCGCCTCCCCTGGCCATGCCGCTCACGATTGCCAGCAGGACCATGCCCAGAATGTCATCGAAAACCGCCGCGCCCATGATGATGCGGGCAAAACGGGCGTTGAGCACGCGCAGGTCGGCCAGCAAACGGGCGGTGATGGCTACGCTGGTGGCCACCATGGCCGCGGCCACAAAGATGGCTTCGTGAGTGGCTTGGCCACGCAGGCGCATGTAGAAGAAGCCGAGAACAAACGGAGCAATGACCCCCGCGACCGCCACTCCCAGCGACTGCCGGCCCACGCGCAACAGGTCCTGGGGGCGGGTCTCCAGGCCGGCGGTGAACAGCACGAAGATGGCGCCGATTTCCGCAAAGGCGTAGACGTTCTCGCTGGGAGCAATCAGCCGGGCGGCATGGGGACCGAGAATGATGCCGGCCAGGATCTCACCCAGCACGGCGGGAAGAGACAGTCGTTCGAAGAGTTCGCCAAAGATCTTGGCCCACACAAAGATGGCGAACAACTCCAGCAGCAACGTGTCGGCGCCGTGTGGCATATAGGGCGAAGACACAATTTTCCAACGGCGGTAGTGTCCCTGCCAGCAAAATCGCGAGCTGCTGTGCGATTTCGCGAGCAGCCGCCGGCTTGAGCAAGGGCCCATGCCATGGTGTATGTTGAACGGGAGCAAACGACGGCCCGGCCGGGGGGCATCTAAAGGCCTCAGAGCAGCCTCTGAGAAACCGGGACGAGAACAAGCAGGAGGACTCCCCAAAAATGGCAACCGCACTACTGCCGGCGCCGCCGGTGCGCTGGGCGCGCTCTCCTTTTTACTTCAACTCGGCGGCCCACCTGCTCCGCATTGAGCGGGAAAAGGCCACCACCCTGGGCGAACTGCTGGCCGCCTTGCGTTCCGTGCCCAGTGAGTCCATCTTCCAGCACACCTTCCGCACCCTGCAGGAACACCACTTCATCCGCGAAGGATTTTCCAACGACTACGCCCATTGGGCCTTTGCCGCCTGCAATGAGGTGGGCCTGGCGGAGCGCCTGGCCTCGGTGGACGTGCGGGAATTTACTTCCGTCGAAACCCTGCGCGAACGAATCGTGCAGATCGTTCAGGACTACCTGGAGCGTAACCCGCGGGCAGCCGACCGGGCGGCCACGGAACCGTTTTACTTTTGCGCCTCCGATGCGGTGGTGGTGCCCACCCCCTTCGTCGCCCGCAACCTGGTGGAGTTCCGCGATTGCCTGAACCAGGTGAGCATTCACTGCATCCACTATCACTTCATTGAAGCGCGTTTGCGGCTGAAGCTGAACTCCAACGACTTTTCCGTGTGGCTGGAATCGGAACTGGAAATGGGGCGCATAGCCGACCAGTTCAACCGGATTGACATTTACACTTCGACCCTGCAGGACGTGCGCCGCATCATGGTGCGCGTGATCGAACGAGCTTTGCATTCCCAGGCATGAGGGACAAATGGACCCAAGGAAGGACCAGGCGGAGAAAAGTGTGGCCGAGCAGAGGCGCAGCGAAGTCATAACGGAACAACCGGTGGAGGCGCCGCCCCGCAATGGCGGGTCGGAAGCCCCCGCGGCACCCTTCCGCGAGCGCCGCAAACGGCCGCGCATCTCGGAAACTCCCCCGGCGGCGCCGCCGCCCCCGAAGCTGGACGACTACGAGCCCATCATCGGCAAGCCGGAACTGGACGAACTCCGCTTCCTGGCCCGCCCCCTGCGCGGTAAAACCGTGAAGATGGTGAACTCCACTTCCCTGGGCGGAGGCGTGGCCGAAATGCTCAACCGGCTGATCCCCCTGCTCGGCGAACTGGAGGTGGTGACCCGCTGGGATGTGATCACCGGCGGCAACGATTTCTTCGAGGTGACCAAGGCATTCCACAACGCCCTGCACGGGGGCGAGTACGTGCTCACCAAGGAAGCGCGCGATATCTTCCTGATGTACAACGAGCAGAACCGGCAGCGCATGCAGTTCACCGAAGACCTGTTCGTGATCCACGATCCGCAGCCGCTGGGGCTGATCCGCTCCCGCGAGCGCAACCGGGGAAAATGGATGTGGCGCTGCCACATTGACCTGTCTAATCCCCATCCCGACGTCTGGGGATTTTTGCGGCCCATGGTGGAGGAGTACGACGCCACTGTGTTCTCCTCGCCCGCCTTCTCGCGCCAGCTGCTGGCGCCGCAATACCTTTTCTTTCCCTGCATTGATCCGCTTTCCGAGAAGAACAAGGAACTGGACGCGAGCTACATCCAGAAGGTGTGCGACGATTTCGGCATTGACCGCAGCCGGCCCATCGTGACCCAGATTTCCCGTTTCGACAGGCTCAAGGATCCGGTGGGCGTGATCCAGGCCTACAAGCTGGCCAAAAAGTATGTGGATTGCCAGCTGGTGCTGGCCGGCGGCGGGGCCACCGACGACCCCGAAGGCGCCATTGTCCTGCAGGAGGTGATGGACGCGGCCGGCGAAGATCCGGACGTAATCATCCTCAACCTTCCGCCCTGGTCGGCGCTGGAGATCAACGCCCTGCAGCGCGCTTCAACCGTGGTGGTGCAGAAATCGCTGAAGGAAGGTTTTGGGCTCACCGTCACCGAGGCGCTGTGGAAGGGCAAGCCCACCATTGCCGGCGCGGTGGGCGGCATTCCCACCCAGGTGATTCACAAGCTCACGGGGGTGCTGGTGCACTCCATCGAAGGCTGCGCCTACCAGATCCGCTACCTGCTGACTCACCCGGAATTCGCCGAGCAGATGGGCAAGAACGGGCGCGAGCACGTGAAAGAAAACTTCCTCATGACCAGCAACGTAAAACGCTGGCTGCTGCTCTTCCAGATCCTGCTGGGCATGGTAAAGAAAGAGAAAACGACCTGAGAACCGGTGGTCAGAGGTCAATGTGTCGGGGATCTTTGGCGGCAGGCAGGCTGCAATGCCCCGAACTGCGCCTGCAACCTGAGAGCGGACATTACATCCCGCGAATGTCACAGGTTTTGTCGTTGCTACGATTTTGTCGGTCCACGCAGGAATTCCACAGCGCGGTCAAAAGCCTCGGCCGCGCGGCCTTCGGCGAAGGCCATGGCGATCAGATCGCTTTGCTCCTGCGGAGTGGGCAGGCGCTTGGCAATTTCCACCAGCCGTTGCGAGCGTCTGCGGGCTAATTCCGCCTCTTTTTGCAGAGAGGCCATCAGTTCGGAGTTCGCGCTTTCCACGGGCAAGCATGATACGCCTTGCCCGCCAGCATGCAAGCTGGCCCTACTAATGCAGGCGAGCCGGGCTCGGCCGCACCGGCAAGAGCCTGCCCTGAGCTCGCCCACCTTGCGGCACAGTTTGCGAAGTCGAGGAGCCGGCTCTAAATCCGGCGCAGCGGCCAAACCAGCACATCCAGTTTGCGGGAGAAGTGCAGCAGCGGGGGAATGTTGGGGAGGGCAATGCCGGCGGCTGCCGCCATGGTATTAACCTCGATTTCGGCTTCGGCATCCTGCAGTGGCCAGGGCAGGTGATGGATTTCCGCCCGAAACACGCTGCGCCCGGTGGTGGTGTAGAGACAATAGCGCTCGCTCAGCCAGTGCTCCAGCGAGCCGCGAGCGCGCAGTTGGACCGGAGCCACAGGACGAAAGCGGGCTCGAAACTCGGCATTGGCAGGCACGCGCCGCAGGCTGTGGTAGCCAATCCCCTCCAGCGTCACGTCCACCTTCATGCGGGCGTAATAATAGGGCAGCCGATAGAAGCTGCGGGCGGCAAAAACCGCACCGAGACTGCCGGCATCCAGGCTAAAAAAATACACACCGGGCTTGTTCTCGAGCTTCACATAAGTGCGGACATTCAGTTCTAGCAAGCTCGAAAAGCCCGGCAGGGCGGGCAGACCTCGCGGATGCACGTTGCTCATGTGGAACGGGGTAACGGCCAGCCAGCATTGCCCTTCGTAGGCGTCGAGAGCAAGCTGCGCGGGCACCAGCGGGCGTAGCGCCTGCGGCGACAGCGGCCAGTGGGCGAACAGGAGGTCATGCCAGGTTTGGGTCATGATCCACGGCCCCGGCGGCAGCGGCCAGGGACGGTGGGCGGTGGCTGTGAGCAGGGGGTGCATGGAGCACTCAGCCGTCAGCATTCAGCCGACACACTAAGCATTTAGCAATTAGCGGTTAGCATTTAGCCCCGGAACACCCAGCTTGGGCCTGCGTACAACCACCATTGACTAAATGCTAAGTGCTTGCCCACAGGCTGAGTGCTGAATGCTGTTCTTACTTGCTGGCCGCCAGCGCGGCGTCCGGCGTGGCGGCGACTTCGCTGGCAGGGAGAGGACGATAGTCGCGGTGCACCACATCCACGATCACGCGTCCGATAATGCGCGCCTTGGCTTGCGAGTGCATGCGCACGGGGAAAGTGAAGCTGTCCACGTCGGCGTAATCCTGCACAAAGTTGATGTCTTTGATAAACAGGGAAGGCGATTTCACCATGCGCCCTTCGGCGCGCGCCAGCGTGCCGGTGTAAGCATCCACAAAAATGCGGCCCTTGAACAGGCCGGGGCGCTTCTTCCGCGGCTTGAGATGGAAGACATGCACCAGCCGCCCCTGCAGCATCTCGTCGCCCTTGTAGGCAAACTTGTAGTTGTGGTTGTCAATGGCGGTCTGGCCGGGTTGATCCTTCTGCACATGGTCCACCTCCGACTGCAGCAGGCGGACAATGACATTGCTTTTTACAAAACCGTCGCCGCTGAATTGAACCGGGGTGAACTGCAGCGTTTTGGGGGCGGTGTAGCGGCGGTCCAATTCGAACTGCCCCCGTTCCTTCAAATCGGGCAGCTTGGCGGTTACAGTGCTGACGGCGGAATACGACCCCAAATGAGCATCCTGGATGATGGCATGGTTCGCCATCACTTGCAGCGCCAGGTCGGGGGCCATGCGCGGCAACCGCACCGGAGGAAGCAGTGGCGCCGGCTCGGGATGGGTGCCGGCCACTATATTCAGCGCGGGCACACTGTCGCTCAAGCCCAGAGCAGCGTGCATGGGCACAAACTGTTGTGCCACGGCGACCTTGGGAAGACCGACGGCAAGCACAAAGGCAACTAAGAAGGCTGGCACTTTACTTCGCATGAATATCGTACGTTTATATGCGATGTTGCAGGAGCTACAAAAGTATCAAAAGTAATTCCGCCGGGGAAAGCCCCTATAAGAAAATTTACGAATTTGCCGGGGTTGCAGTTCCGCTCCTCCCGAGTTAACCCGTTGTTATGTATACAAATGGGTATACAAAAAGAAATGCCAAAGTGCCGTAACTTGTTACGCCGGTAAGAGAAAAGCCCTAGCCCCGCGCTCAGCAGAGAAAATTTGCCTGCGGCGGAGGCGCGAAGTAGTATCGGATTCCCATGCCCGAGACGAAGAATGGCAGCGCCCCGGTGGCGGGGCAGACCACCAGCACCGAGGTTTTTGCCGTGCATGGCGCCGAACCGGAAGTGCAGGCCTATGCCATGGCCAAGTATTCGCGTTCCGCCCTCTCCATGAAGGAGTCGCTGCGTGAAATCAGCAGCCAGAAGGCGGAAAAATTCCT